>JAJTBN010000205.1 GCA_021286895.1 Bacteroidota bacterium
GTTATTACAGGTATCAGAATAAATAAAAAAAGCCAGATTACCTTTTTATTTATCATCATAAAAATCTATTTTAGTTAATAAAGTTGTAAAAATCCGGCTGCGCTATAAACTCGTATTTTGTTGATTCAATATGAAATATTTATTCGTGAAAATCAATTACAAATAAGAGAAATTCAAGGAAAAACGAGTGTTTGAGAGGGTTTTCGGCGATTTGCGGTATCCCGGAAATTAATGCTACGGCTTCGGTATTGTAAAACTCATGAAAGTAGGGCAGGTCATTCAATTATTATTTCCGGAAGCAGAAAGCCCCCGATATTTCCGCCGTAGTGTTGTCAACAGGGTTTTGAATATTAGTTCGATTTCTAAATTGTTATATTATTAAAATTTAATTAATTATGGCAGATTCCGATAATAATAGGGAAAACAGCAGGGACAATCAGGGTCCCAGGAGACCGAATAACTACAGACGGAGACGGTTCAATAAATTCAAAAGCAAAAAATTTAACGCTGAAAGAAATAAAAACGATATTAATCCGAACGATAACAGGGTATTAGTTCCTTCAAATAAATCAGTTTCAGTCGTTATACCTCTTCTGAACGAGGAAGAATCCCTTAAAGAACTTTCGGTTAAACTTGAAGATGTACTGACAAAACTGAATTGCGGATACGAAGTGATTTTCGTCGATGACGGCAGCACGGACAGGTCATTCGATAGAATTTCCGAGATACACGGAAAGAACAATAAGTTCAAATGCATTAAACTCAGAAGAAACTACGGAAAATCCGCCGCGCTTGCGGCAGGATTCAAAGCCGCGAAGGGTGATTTCATTTTCACGATGGACGCTGACCTTCAGGACGACCCCGACGAAATACCCGAACTTTTAAAAATGCTTCTTTCGGGTTACGACCTCGTTTCGGGCTGGAAGAAAATCCGCTACGACCCGTTCATAAAAAGAAACACCTCAAAGATTTTCAATTACGTTACGTCAAAACTTTCTGGTATCAGGCTTCACGATTTCAACTGCGGCATTAAAGGATACAAAAAAGACGTCGCGAAAAGCCTGAAAGTTTACGGCGAAATGCACCGCTACCTTCCGGCACTCGCGCATCTGCAGGGATTTAAAGTGACGGAAAAGATTGTGAAACACCATCCGAGAAAATTCGGGAAAACGAAATTCGGCGCGAGCAGGTTTATAAACGGATTCCTCGACGTGCTGACTGTTGTGTTCACGAATAAGTATATAAAAAAGCCGCTGCACCTTTTCGGCGTGCTCGGAATGCTTTCGTTCTTTGGCGGGTTTATAATAACACTGTATCTTACTCTGCTAAAGTTCGTTGAAGGCGAGTCGATAAGCAACAGACCGCTGTTCCTTGTCGGCGTAGGGTTTATCATAGTCGGCGTGCAGTTCTTCTCGCTCGGATTAATCGCGGAAATTATTACAAAACAGGGCGCGCACGAAGAAGATTTCTTAATAGAAAAAACATTGTAATGGCTCTTAATTCTGTAAGCGGAAAAGCGAAAATAGGGACAGGCGTTATTATCGGCGATTTCACCGTCATTAAGGACGATGTCGAAATCGGCAATAACGTTGAAATCGGCTCCTGCGTTATCATAGACAACGGAGCGCGAATCGGAGACAACGTTAAGATACATCACGGCGCCGCCGTTTCGACAATCCCGCAGGATTTGAAGTTCGAGGGCGAGTACACAACTCTCGAAGTCGGAAAGAATACCGTAATCCGTGAGTACGCGACGCTTAACAGGGGAACAAAAGCCGCGTTGAAGACCGTCGTTGGGGAAAACTGCCTGCTGATGGCTTACACGCACGTGGCGCATGACTGCATTCTGGGCAACAACATAATAATGGCGAACACGGCGACTCTCGGCGGACATGTCGAGATAGACGATTTCAGTTTTCTCGGCGGGTTCGTGGCGATTCCGCAGTTCATAAAGGTCGGGACACAGTGCATGGTCTCCGCCTGCTCGAAAGCAACGAAAGACATTCCTCCGTACGTTACCGCGGGCGGCGACCCGATGAAGTATGAAGGGCTTAACCTCACAGGTCTGAGAAGAAGGAATTTCACGAAAGAACAACTGGAAACAATAAAAGAAACTTACAGAATACTCTATAAATCAGGACTCAATGTCACGGATGCCGTGAAGAAAATTACGGACACGATGCAGGCGGCGCCCGAAGTAAAGACAATTCTCGATTTCATTTCACGGAGCACAAAGGGAATACTTACCGATAAATAATCAAAGGTATTGAATTACAGAAAAAACCTCGAGATTAAGACAGGCATTAAGAACCTCGCCTCGTTCAGGAAAAAAGCCGCCGAATACTCGCGCAAAGCGAAGAGCAGCCGGCACTTTACCGAAGAGCAGAAGGATATCTATTACAACACCGGCAAAGGACGGCTGAAACTCAGAATCAAAAACGGAAAAGACGGCGTTCTTATTTATTACAAAAGAAGCAGCGCTTCGGGAAAACGCGTTTCGAATTATTTTCTTTCAGAAACATCTTCTCCAAAAGAACTGGATTCAATGATGCGCGAAATGCACGGCGTGAAGGTCATAGTCGAGAAGAAAAGGGAAATATTTCTGGCGGATAACGTGAGAATTCACCTTGATTCAGTCAGAGGATTGGGAAAATATCTTGAATTTGAGATAATTTTTAACTCAATTAAAAACGCAAGAAGAACGCTCGACGGTTTGATTGAGCATTTTAATCTCGACGAATCAGCGTTTATCAAAGGCTCTTATTCCGATTTATTAATTAAGAAAGGACAATAAAAATGCCAGGGAAAAAACTTATATCAAAGGACGTTCAGCATATCACGACAAAGGTACTGCAGTTGATGAAGGACAACAACGAAAAGATTACGATGCTTACATGCTACGATTACCTGACCGCGAAATTTCTCGACGCAGCGAAAATAGAACTTATACTCGTGGGCGATTCGCTCGGAAACGTCGTTCAGGGAAACGAAACCACGCTGCCCGTTACGCTCGACGAAATGATTTACCATACTTCCATAGTAAGAAAAGGCGTCGAAAGGGCGATGGTTATCGCCGACATGACTTTCATGAGTTATCAGGCGGGCATTGACGAGGCGATACAGAACTGCGGAAAGGTTATGAAACTTACGGGATGCGACGCGATTAAGATGGAAGGCGGACTTTACATCGCCGAAACCGTGAAACGCCTCGTGGAGATTGGCATTCCCGTGATGGGGCATCTCGGACTGACGCCGCAGTCAATAAACAAATTCGGAAGTTACAAAACAAGAGGAACCGACAGAACCGAGGCTGACCAGATTTACAAAGACGCGCTCATTCTTGAAAAAGCGGGATGCTTCGCCATTGTGCTCGAAAAAATCCCCGCGAAACTCGGAAAGAAAGTATCTCAGGCATTGAAGATTCCCACAATCGGAATCGGCGCGGGACCGTACTGCGACGGACAGGTGCTGGTTACGCCTGACATGCTCGGAATGATTGAGGAATTCAAGCCCAGGTTTGTGAGAAAATACATGAACCTCGCGCAGGACATGAAAGACGCGTTCAGAAGATACATAAGCGACGTGAAAGAAAATAAATTCCCGACGGAAGACGAATCATATTAAAACATGGACCTTCTGCAGCAAACACTTTTTAAAGTAGGCGACCAGGGAATAACATTCCTTTCCCTGATTGTGTTTGCGCTTGTATTTATTATCGTGATAGTGATATCGCGTATCACAAGGCGGATACTTTTAAAAAGGGTTTTTCCGCGGCATGAAATCGGCGAAGGGGTCGCGCGCTCGATTTCAAGAATCGTAAATTATCTCATACTCGTAATAGGGATACTTGTCGCGCTCAATTCGGCGGGCATAAACGTCTCGCTTCTTTTCGCCGGCGGCGCCGCGGTAATGGTCGGGATAGGATTCGGACTGCAGAACATCGCGAATAACTTCATTAGCGGAATAATAATTCTGTTCGAAAGACCGATAAAAGAAGGCGACTTCATAGAGGTGGCAGGAAGGATGGGAACCGTCATTTCGATTTCATGGAGAAGCACACGGATAAAAACGCCGGTCGGCATCGTAATTGTTGTGCCAAATTCTTTCTTCGTAGAAAAGGAAGTCGTAAACAGAAGTTACTGCGAAAAGACGCAGACTGAAATTCCCGTTACGATATCGCACGGGGAAGATTTTGATAAAGTAAAAGAAATGCTAATCCGTCTCGGACTCGAAAACGAATTTGTATTGAAAGACCCTCCTCCCTCGGTATCGTTTCCCGAGATAACGGAACTCGGCATCGTCATGAAACTGTGGGTATGGATAGAACAACAGGACAAATGGGCTGTTGTCCGCTCGCAGATTAACTACAGGCTGCTTCAGGAATTCAGGAAAGAGGGAATTAAATTCCCCGTTCAGCAGAGAGAAGTTACTAACGTTAACTCTTAAACCTCAACACCTTTTATGAAAGAAAAAATAAAAATCATAAAAGGCGACATCACAAAACAGGAGACCGAAGCGATAGTGAATGCCGCGAACAGAACGCTGCTCGGAGGCGGGGGCGTTGACGGAGCGATACACCGCGCCGCGGGAAAGGGCCTTCTTCTCGAATGCATGACTCTCAACGGATGCGAAACGGGCAAGGCGAAAATCACAAAAGGCTACAATCTTAAGGCGAAGTACGTAATACACGCCGTAGGTCCCGTCTGGAACGGCGGAACGCGCGGCGAAGAAAAACTTCTCGCCGGCTGTTACGCTAATTCCCTTCGGCTCGCGCTCGAGCACAGAATCGAGAGCATCTCATTTCCCGCCATAAGCACCGGAGTGTACGGCTATCCGCCGGACAAAGCCGTAAAGGTAGCGGTATCGGAAACCTTGAAATTCCTCAGAGAAAACCCGGACTTCCGCGAAGTCGTCTTCGTCTGCTTCGACGAGCACACGTATCGGCTGTACGAGGCGGAGATGAATCAAATTTGAAATTTAAAGTGCAAAGTGCAAAGTGCAAAATTACAGTGTAAAATGTAAAATGATATCGTAATATCTGTGGCGTCAGGTGTTTCCACCTGACGCACGGTCAGGCGGATGCCTGACCGTACATCCCGTAATATCTGCAGGCCTGCGGCCTGCGTGTCAGGTGGTAACACCTGACACTACACGCGTTGCAAATTTTACTTTTAAATTGTAATTATGCACTTTGAATTTTACACTTT
>JAJTBN010000206.1 GCA_021286895.1 Bacteroidota bacterium
CGATAATGCTCGTATACACGAAGACGCTTGAAAGGTTCGCGATAATGAGTATGATAAGCACGACGATTATAATCGCGGCGAAAGCGGGAATCTTTTTTCTCTTCATGAACTCATAGAACGGAGCGAAGAGGAAAGAGATAATAAGGGCGACAAAAAACGGCAGAAGAATCGACTGCAGTTCTTTCATAATGAAGAAAGAAAAGCCCGCCAGAAAGAGTCCTGCGGCGATGCTTAAAAATTTAGAGTACCTGTTCTCCAATTTTAATACTTTAAAATTTTCTTATAGGGGATAGGGTCTTCCTTCCCCGCCATTTGAAAACCGCGCAGTCTGAGCGCGCAGCTGTCGCAAACGCCGCATGCTTTATCTTCACCCTTGTAGCATGACCATGTCAGATGTAGCGGCGCTTTCATTTTAAACGAATATTCTACGATATCCTTTTTAGAAAAATTTATAATCGGTGTTTCTATCTTTATTCTCGTACCGGGCTTAGTGCCAAGGGAAATCATTTTCTCATACGACTCGAAAAACTTTTTCCTGCAGTCTGGGTATCCGCTCGAATCCTCTTCCACGGCGCCGATAAAGATGCTCCTTGCGCCGATAACCTCCGCCCAACTGGCGGCAATCGCGAGCAGGTTAGCGTTCCTGAAGGGCACGTAACTTGACGGCACTTTTTTATTTTTCAGGTCGGCTTTGGAGACGCTGATTTTTTTATCGGTGAGGGATGAGCCCCCTATCTTTTTCAGATAACCGATATCGACGATTAAACGTTCTTTAACGCCGTAGTAATCGGCGACGTCTTTGAACGCTTTGAGTTCGCGCTTTTCCGTACGCTGGCCGTAGTTGACGTGCAGGAAAGCCAGGTCATATTTTTTGAAAGCAAACGCGGCGGTCAGAGTGCTGTCCATACCGCCGCTTGCCAAAACAATCGCTTTATGTCTTTTTACCAGAGCCATTTAAACTCTCTCGCCTTTTGTTCGAGTTCTTCTCTGAAGTCCGGATGCGCGACACTGATTAGGAGTTTAGTCCTTTCGCGGAGCGATTTTCCGTAAAGGTCGGCGATTCCGTATTCGGTGATGATTGTCATCACGTCGGCGCGGGTCGTAACGACGCCGGAGCCTTCGGTCAGCATAGGCACAATCTTCGAGATTGTGTTATTCTTTGTAGTTGACGGGAACGCGAGAATAGAGCGTCCGCCTTTGCTTCTCATCGCGCCTCTGACGAAATCGAGTTGTCCGCCGAAGCCGGAGAAGATTCTTGTGCCCATCGAGTCGGAGCATACCTGACCGCTGAGGTCGACCTGAATCGCCGAGTTAATCGAGACCATGTTATCGTTTCTGGAAATATTGACCGGGTCGTTTACGAATTTCGACGACCTGAATTCGATTAACGGATTATTATTTATATAGTCATGAACGAGTTTAGTGCCGATAACAAAAGAGGAAACAACTTTGTTCGGCAGGAACGATTTCTTTTCGCCGTTAACGACACCGAGGTCGATAAGTTCGATAAGTCCGTCGGAGAACATTTCTGTATGAATGCCGAGGTCTTTCTTTTCCTTAAGGAACGGAAGGACCGCGTCGGGAATTGCGCCGATGCCCATCTGCAGAGTAGCGCCGTCGCAGATAAGTGACGAAATGTGTTCGGCGATTTTTCTATAAACTTCTTTTTCTTCTTCAGAAGCGTTCGCGTCGACCATCCGAACGTCAATCAACGGTCTGTCAACTTCAACAATATATTTTAGTTTGCTGACATGGATAAAGTTATCGCCGAGGACTCTCGGCATCTGGGGATTAATCTGAGCGATAATGATTTTCGCGTTTTCGGCGGCAATTTTCGTGATTTCGTTGCTGACGCCGAAAGAACAGTATCCGTGCTCGTCGGGAGGCGAGAGGTGAAGCATACAAACATCTACGGGGAGTCTTCCGAGGTCCATCAGCCATCCGATTTCAGACAGAAAAACGGGGTAGAAGTCCGCTCTTCCTTCATTTACGGCTTTACGAACATTTCCCGCAGTGAATAACGCCTCGTGAACGAAATGGCCGAACATTTTCGGGTCAACATAAGGAGCTTTATGAAATGTGGTCAGGTGAGCAACCTTAACGTTTTGAAGTTCCTTGTATCTCGCGCACATCGCGTCTACAAGCACATCGGGAAATGCACTATTAGCATGGAGGTGAACTCTATCGTTAGATTTGATAACTTTTACAGCTTCTTCCGCCGATACTACCTTGCTCTTATAAATGGGTGTAGGCATACGTGAGGATAATATTTTTAAATTTTTGGATAACGGTTTAAAGGTTTAAAAATAGCATAATTATCTTATTTAAAAAAAGCAAAAAAATCTGCGTATCCGGCAGTTTTCGGAGGTTGGAGGGCGGGGTTTTAATCGCTTTTTCGGGCAGGAAGGGAGTTGAAAATGCAAAATGCAAAATGCAAAAGTACAGTGTAAAATGCAAAATGATATTTGCGTGGTGGTGTCAGGTGTTACCACCTGACACACAGGCCGAAGGCCTGTAAAATCGAAAGCATTGGTAATCAGGCAGGCTACGCCTGCCGCGTCAGGTGGATATCCCGAGGTCTCGGGACAGGCTCTAACGCCACAAGAGATATCAATTAGCAAATATTAAAAATCAAAAATAAATATTAAAAATCAAATATTGCAGGAGTGATGATGTAATCAGAATCAATCTTTTGTAAATTTTGATTTATATTTTTGATTTTTTATATTTGATTTTTGATATATAAAAGCGCTCGTTCCCAAAGTGGACTTTGGGAACGAGAACGAAATTTTGAATTAAAAAAGCGGGCATCAGCCCGCTCTATATTGAACATTGAAAATTGACGATTGAAGATTGAATCAGAGGTTTCCCACCATCTTTTTCGGGTCAACCCACTGAGTGAACTGTTCGTCGGTGACGAGGCCGAGTTCCATAGCGGCTTCCCGCAGGGTTTTGTTTTCCTTATGCGCCTTCTTCGCTATCTTCGCCGCGTTTTCGTAGCCGATATGAGTGTTCAGCGCGGTTACGAGCATCAATGAATTTTCAACATGACGGCTGATGACAGGATAGTTCGGCTCGATGCCGACGGCGCAGTGTATGTTAAACGACTCGCAGGCGTCGCCGAGCAGGCGCGCCGAATGGAGCAGGTTCGTAATCATAAGAGGTTTGAAAACATTGAGTTCGAAGTGTCCGTATATACCGCCTGTATTTATGGCGACGTCATTACCGAGCACCTGCGCGCAGACCATTGTGAGCGCTTCGGACTGAGTCGGGTTTACTTTTCCGGGCATGATTGAGGAGCCGGGTTCGTTTTCGGGAATTATCAGTTCCCCTATTCCGCTTCTGGGTCCTGAGGCGAGGAGGCGAATGTCGTTCGCGATTTTCATGAGACCTACGGCGAGAGTCTTCAGACCGCCGGAGGCTTCTACGACTCCGTCGTGGGAAGCGAGAGATTCAAATTTGTTCTCGGCTGTTTTAAACGGGTGTCCCGAAAGGACGGCGATATGTTTCGCGACAATCACGTCGTAGTTTTTCGGAACGTTGAGGCCCGTGCCGACTGCCGAGCCGCCGAGGGCGAGTTCCGAAAGATGCGCGAGCGTATTCCTTACCGCGCGCAGACCGTGTTCTATCTGTGATGCATAGCCGGAGAATTCCTGACCGAGAGTGAGCGGGGTCGCGTCCATAAGGTGCGTGCGTCCGATTTTCACGACATCGCGGAATTTCGCTGATTTATCCTTAAGGACATTCATGAGGGCTTCGGCTTTCGGGATTGTGTTTTCGACAATCATTTTATATCCCGCTATATGCATTGCAGTCGGGAAAGTATCGTTTGACGACTGGGATTTGTTGACGTCGTCGTTCGGATGCAGAACCTTTTTCGCGTCGGTAAGTTTGCCGCCCGTGAGGACATGCGCCCTGTTGGCGATGACCTCGTTCACGTTCATGTTTGACTGTGTTCCCGAGCCTGTCTGCCAGACGACGAGAGGAAACTCATCGTCGAGTTTGCCCGCGAGGATTTCGTCGCAGACTTTTCCGATTAATTCCATTTTCTCTTTGGGAAGAACGCCGCACTCGAAATTTGCCATGGCCGCGGCTTTTTTCAGTATAGCGAAAGCGTAAATAACTTCTTTCGGCATCAACTGGGCGCCGATAGTGAAGTTTTGTTTTGAACGCTGTGTTTGCGCGCCCCAGTATTTATCGGCAGGCACTTTCACATCGCCCATTGTGTCGTGTTCGATTCTGTATTCCATGGTTATGATTTAAAATTTAGAAATTATTTTTTCCCGTGAACCGCGGTGACGGTAGTGAAGAGGCCGCCGCGGCGCGTGAATACGCCTTTAACCTCCATCCATCTCGGTTTCAGGACGAAGACGAGGTCATCGAGGATTCTGTTTGTAACATTTTCGTAAAAAATTCCTTCATTCCTGAACGATTGCAGGTAATATTTAAGGGACTTGAGTTCCACGCATTTTCTGCCGGCGATGTAGGAAATAGAAATCGTGCCGAAATCCGGCTGACCTGTTTTGGGACAGACGGAAGTAAATTCGTCGGTCGTATGAACTATGACATAGTTTCTGCTGGGGTGGGAATTTTCGAATACTTCGAGGAGTTTAATTTTCTTCGTATCCGCAATGGCTTTATTTTTCATATATACATGTTTATTTTAAATAAATTTATGAATTCGCAAGCATAATTGTAACATAAATTTTTTTATAGTAAAGGGTCATGCTCTCAAGATGGATTAACAAAATACTGTTTCTCGATTACAGGATACTCCACCCCAAGGGATTTCACATCAGCAATTGTCCGGGCTGCGGTGACTTTGCCACACTGGAAAGAATGTCGCACGAGAAAAGATGGGAAAAATTCATAAAGGCGCTGGGGTTCAGGAAATACCACTGCATGAAATGCAAGTGGGAAGGGTATCTGCATTCCGTATCAATCACCGACCAGCCGAAGAATGTGACCAGAAATTACCTCATAGCGCTATTCTGGTTCATAATTTTCGCCTTCATACTTTACTACTTCCTCAGCGATTATTACGATACGCTGGTTCAATAGGCCTCAATTATTCCACCACGGTTAATCAGGGAAGACATAAGCATATAATTTTCTCTTTTAATATTCACGATTAAGTTTTATAATTAATTTCATGTTAGCTTTGGCTTTTTTTGCCGAGGTGAC
>JAJTBN010000207.1 GCA_021286895.1 Bacteroidota bacterium
TAAGCGCAAGCCCGAATATCACGAGAAAATTCCCGAGCAGTACAGAGCGCTCTTCGCCGATTTTCGTCTTAAAGAATTTTATGAGCACAGATTGTACAATCGCGCTTACTATGCCGAGGAACGAAAGAAGAAATCCAACATGCTCCTGATTGAGGGAGAATGTATCCGTCCTTTCAGCGAACAGCAGAAACGTGCCGTATATATTCGCGAATGAAAATGTTATGAAGAAAAATATAATTACGTAAACTCCGACCTTTTTGTTTTTGATAACGTCTTTAACGCCCCGGAAATTTACAAGTGTAACTCCCTTGAAGTTGTGCTTGTTGGCTTTTCTTATGTCGTCCGGCAGAGTTTCCTTTAATATTGTTATCGCAAGCAGTACGGCGGTGAGCGAGAACACGCCCGAGAGCGCTATCGGAAGCCCGTATCCGAAATTCTGTGATAGTATTCCGCCGAGCGCCGGACCGAACACGAAGCCCATTCCGAACGCGGCGCCGAGTATGCCCATTCCTTTCGAACGCTCCTGCGGAGGTGTTATATCGGAAATAACCGCCTGAGCCGCCGACAGGTTCGCGGAAAAAATTCCTGCGAACGCTCTTGAAAGTCCGAGAAGATACACGGATGGAAAAACGCCCGAGAAAACGAGGAACATTAAAAAGTATGAAATTACGTTGCCCGTCAGACTCATTATCAGTATAGGTTTCCTGCCGTAAATATCCGACAGAGAGCCCCATACGGGCGTGAATATAAACTGCATCAGCGAGTATATCCCGACAAGTATTCCTATTACAGATTCGTCTATATGAAGAACCTTGAAAGAAAAATCGGGCAGAAGCGGGATGATGATTCCGAATCCGAGCAGATCGATAAATATCGTCAAAAATATTACAAGTAAGGCTTTCCTGTCTTTCATATAATTTATAATTCGCTAATTGGTATAGGACAAAACGATACAATGAAAATGAAGTACGCGAACCAGCCGATTGCCGTCCTGGCTAAGCCGAGAGGTTCATCCATGTCGTAACAAATCGGGGGATGCTTTATCTTAATTACAAAGAATATCAGTATAGCCCAGACAAGCCAGTTCAGCGAGCCGATGTCCAACTTTATATTCAACAAAGGAAGTATTCCTAAAATTCCGAAAAAAACAAGAAGATAGAAAACGGTGTATCCGACATATTTGGATTTATTCCCGAACATGGCGTATGAAATATGACCTCCGTCAAGCTGCCCGACAGGCATCATGTTAAGAGACGTGATGAGAAGGCCGAACCAGCCTACGCACAAAAACGGATAGTGGTAAATTTCGTTCATCGGCGGAATGAAGACTCCGTGTTTCAATGAAAATATTTTTTCGAAGAATAAAAACACAAGGTTGTTTCCGAATGTAAGACCTGTCGTGATAATACCCGTGCTCTGATATTCGGGATGAATCTTGTAAAGATAATCAATCGAGGGCAGTGTCATATATCCGATAACAAGTATTACCATTGAAGTAACCCATCCGGCAATCGGTCCCGCGACGCCGATATCGAACAGCGACTTTTTTGTCTGCATTCTTGTCCGCATTTTTATTACAGCGCCCATAGTTCCGAACGGGTTAAGGAATAAAAAGGGAAACGGGATATAGTAGGGGAGAGTCACGTCAATCCTGTGAAGCCGCGCCGCGAAATAGTGTCCGAATTCGTGAGTGCTTATCACGAGAAGCATTAAGACCGAATATGTAATGCCCAGGTTAAAATTCTCCAGTTGGTACGGGTCGTTGTTAAGCCAGCCTACGCCGGCAATGGTCGTGGTGAAGAATGTAAGAATGAACAGAAGTATGTTTATCAGAAAAGAGAACCTGTTTTTCTTTTTGACAGTTTTCGTTTCGTAAGTGTTCGAATCCGAATCCAATCTTTCATTTTCCCTGTTGTCGTATGAATCCTGCATGAACAAAAATAAACCAATGAGAATTAATATTCAATTTATTCGTTATGATTATTATAAAGAAGAAGTTAGTAGTCAGAAGAGAGCAAGAGCAAGCCGCTAATTGACAAGAATTTTTACTAATTGCAATTTGCAGAAAGAACTGATAAAATGTTGAAAATCAAACAGAAATAAGGAGCCATGCAGTATTAGAAAAATCGAAAGTGGAAAAAACGTATCACGTCTGCTGTGCAGACGTGATACGATATAAAAACAACTAATGAATTTAGAATCTGCACAGCAGGGCGAAGATAATCCTGGATTCGGATTTGACCTGGTCGGGCATCCACCCTTCGGGAACAGGCGTACCGTTGTAGCCGTTTGGAGACGTCACTCCTCCGTGTCCGGCGAAATATGGTATACTTGCTTCTCTATGAACGAATTCAAGGCGCCATATAATATTTTCGTCCGGCATCCAGTCAAGAGTCGTTGATATGTCCCATCCGTCGAATTTAGTACCGGGGGAACCGTCGAATAATTGTCCCGCCGCCCCTGTTGGAAGAAGCACGAGGTATCTTCCAGGGTTATGAATAAAGCCTCCTCCGAAGGTCCATCCGATTTTGTCATTCGCGAACCACATTCTGTTATAAATCATACCGCTGATAAAATTCTGTTCTGGCGTGCCGCCGGTACCGAAGGGGCTGACTCCGTCGCCGTTTTCGAATCCTAAATCGCCTGTTATCGAGAAAGCGGCTCTGTCAAGGAATCTATCCGGTCTGTTGAGATATCTCAACTGAAAACTATTATCGGTATGAAATCTTGTTCTGCCGGTTTTGTCCGGTGTGTCTGTTCCGATATAGTTATTGGACAACAAAGAAATATTTTCTTTCGGCCTATACAAGAATTGCATTCCAACACCCGGGAGGTTATTAAACTTAGCATAACTTTGCCATCCATTGATTAGCCAGAATTCGAGTTTGAGTTTATCGCTCGGGAAAATCTGCAATCTCATACCGTTGAAGAACCACGGGGTATTATCGGATGTGAATGACGGCTGATATGCCCAGTTTTCGCAGTTATAGTAAGAGAATAATCCTACATACGACATAAAAATGCCCGCGTCGAGATTTATCCCGTTGAGTGCATTGAAATGATAACCCGCATAAGCCTCGCTCAAATATCGGTAAGCATTACTCAGGTCGAACTGACCTCGCGCGGTGCTGAAATCGTTTCGCGGGACTACTGTTGCCCGAGTTCCAAGTTGAAGCATAATTCTGCCCCTGACGTTATTGTAGTGAAAATCTCCGCCTATACTCGCGAAAGAAACCTGAAATTCGTTATTCCTGGCGAGAGCAGTCGAGCCGACGACCGTATTATCAACGGGATGATGGTTTGAAAGCGTATAGTTCATGTCCAGCATGAAACTTCCTGTGAAATATTTAGTGTCAAGTAGTAGGGAGTGTCTTCTATCGTTTCCGTTAAGCCATGTGAAATCCCCGAAAGCAAAAGGTTCCTTAGAAGATATTTCCCCGGAAATTGAACTGTCGCGGGAAGGCTTTTCATTTCTTATTTGAATATCATAATCAGATGATATTTCCGCGATTGAATCATAACGGAGGTTTTGCGCTTCGGATAATCCGGCTAATACAAGGATGTATGCGACAATAAAAAGTAATTTGGCAAAGTTAGTTTTCATTTTAGTTATTTTGTTTGAAAAATACCCATCTCGCGCCGATTTCATTAGTGCCGACGCGTTTGATGTTTTTTTTGAAATAATAGGTGTCGAGTAAAATGCCATTTATCAAAACCGCAATCAGGAAGAAAGTGATTATGACCAGCGTACTCAACACCCCCGCTTTTTTTTCTGTGATACCGGTATTCATATCATTAAAGATTAATTATTGTAAGTTGATAGAATCACCATTTCTACCGGAAGGGTTTCAAATATACATTCCCTTCCATCTTCCTTTTTTTCTATTCTTGACAGAATATCATGAATACTTATTCTCGGCAATGCGATAACATTTAGTTGTTCGCGCGACTTCATACCTTTAAATCGTGTTTCCGGATTCGAATTTTTAATAAATATTATTCTCATTCCTTCGTAAACTAAAAAGCCCGAGTCATCATAAATGTTGCATTCCGCGATTATTCCGTCGCCGCGGATTTCTCCTTCCCCGTTTTTTTCAAGAGTAAAATGCGCAGGTTCGTACTTTGTTCCCCTCGCGCTAATTGTCAGAATGCTGTCGCGCGATGAGACAATTAATTTTGCAGATGCGTACGATTCAAGCGCGGATTCAATTCCGCCGGATTTGGACAGGAAGTCGTTGCCCATATATCCGGTTTTAATCCCATCAACGTTCAGTAACGGTGAAATTTCGAAATAACATTCCTGATTAAAGACCGCTTCATTAGTTGACTCACCCTGAATGAATTTCCGTTTCCCGTAACTATAAAACCAAAGACCCCACACGCCGTAAATATTAGCCGTCTTATTAAGTTTGCTTTCGAGGTACTCCGCCGCATCCGTATTCCCTGCAGAATTTATAATTCTGCATAATACGCGTACGCCGCTGATTTTGTCTTCTCCGGAAAAAAATATTTCCGTGATTGTTTTTCTACGCGATGAGTAAGCGGATCTTCCGTTCGTAACGGGGCTCCCGGATTCGGTATAACGAGACATTTCTCTTTCCGGAGTAAATCCGATATTTGCACAGATATTGCATCCGAGACTATCCGCAAAAGATTTGTTCAGATTGATTTGAATCTGGCTGTATGCCGATGTAACAGAGGCAAGGACTAATATTGCCGAAATAGTATTTATTTTTCTTTTTATCATTTTCAATATATAATTCTATTACAAAGTTATTCCAGATACGATAAATATAAAATCAAAGGTTTAACTGAACCCATAAAGAAATAATAAACGTAAAATCCAATCATTCGTCTGATACACGGCTCAATAACGACCTGCGTTTCAAATTCAGAGAATACAATATTTATATCGTATTTTTTCAAATCCGTTTTGCGTAAAATTGTAAAAATTTACAGTATGAGAAAATTTTTCGTCTTATTAGCCGCTTTATTATTTACCTGTTCTTTAAAAGCCCAGACTACTGATTACGCAAGATACGTCGATGTGTTTTCGGGCACGAAAAACATGGGGCACACATTTCCGGGCGCGACGGTTCCGTTCGGAATGGTTCAGTTAAGCCCCGAAACCGATACCGTTCGTTTC
>JAJTBN010000208.1 GCA_021286895.1 Bacteroidota bacterium
GCTTATCCTTTCATACTTATAGCGGCCATACTGAACCTTCCGCTGACGCTAATTAAGGAAGCCGGCGAATACGACCCTGTATTCAAGTTTATGTCATTGTTCATATTCGCTTTCGTTGCGTCCTTCATGTTTTATCTTTATTCGCAGAAGGATGTTTATCCTGACTGGCAGCAGCGGATAATTTACTTCCCTGTTTTCATGACGGGAAGCATGGGGCTTTCAGTAAACAACACTAAGGCGGTATTTGAAGGTCTTGTAAACAAAAAAAGCGAGTTCGTAAGAACGCCGAAATACAAAGTGGTACACCATAAGGACACCGTGCACGACAAGAAGTACCATGCGAAGAAGGTTCCATTTATATCTTATGTTGAAGCGCTTCTTTCGTTATATTGCTGGGCGGGTGTGTTAATGTCGGTTTATTACGCGCAGATCGCGTCGATACCGTTCCAACTGATGTTCGCGGCGGGTTTCGGTGTAATTTCATTTTTATCGTTCAAACAGGTTTACATACATAATAAAGCAAAGAAAAAAATGCAGGCGGCTAATGTATAATCTTGACAATTACATAGGGTTTCTAAAAGAGAAACTTGAAAACAAGTTTTTCTCGCCGCTCCTCATAAAACTCGCGAACCTGTATTTTTTTAACGACCAGTTCGACAACTGCATAAAAATCTGCGACATGGTCACCGAAATGTTTCCGCTTTACCTTTCGCCGAAGATACTGAAGGTGAAGGCGCTTATAAAACTTGAATATTTTAACGAAGCGGAAAACGAACTTAACGCTATATCAGACAGGATACCCAACAAGGAACTGACGGATTTGCTCACATCATCGCTGGAAGAATTCAAAAGCAAACAAAGCCAGGCAAAGATATTCTACCCCGAGATGCTGTCGGATATTGAAAAATTCGAGGAATACAGCGAAGCGTTAAAAGATATCACATACTGCAAGGGCATTACCGACCAGAACGACCCTGAACTGCTGCTTATAGACAACGATTTCCTGAACAACCTTGAGACGGATGATGCGTTCCGGAAGTTTGCCGAAGAGGTAAACAATCTCGTGATATCAAAAGGCAGCCCGAAGAAGAACGAATCATATCAGGAGAACGGAAACGGCAAAAACAGACAGGACAACAAGGAAACGCTGCTTTCGAACGTAAAAATAATTACTGAAACGATTGCGGATATACTCGTTAAACAGGGATTGTACAGAGAGGCTTTTGACGCGTACACGCTGCTTTTGAGAGCGGGACATAAGAATAAGAAAAGAATTCTTGACAAGATAGCGGAACTTGAGAGACGGATGTAGACTATTCGGGCGGAAGCCCGGGATTCACAAAAACAACTTTTTCCTTTTCCATCACAACGGCGCCTGACTTAAACCCTTTTTTCTTCCTGACGTATTTTCTTTCGCAATAAGCGACTGGGACGTTTCTTCCGTTTCTTGCCTTGCTGTAATAGGCTGCAATCGCAGCGGCTTTAAGTATAAGTGATTTTTCGGGTGTAAGGTTTTTATCTTCAAATTTCAGTATTGTGTGCGAGCCGCTCGCGCCCCGGACGTGAAACCAGAGATCGTACTGGCTGCTGTGTTTCATTGTCAGAAGGTCGTTGCTGGCGCTGTCTTTACCGACCCATACAGAAAACTTTTCATGAATCCTGAAAATTCTGAACGGCAGTTTTTCATTATCCTTTGTTTCTGATTTGAGCGCCTTCTCAACTTGTTTTACGTCCTTCGACTGAACAACTTCCGTCAACTGCTTTTTCATATTTTCGAGTTCTGCTTCGCCCTTGCGTATTTTCTCCTCAATAAGGTCAGTCGATTTTTTCAGCCCTTTGAATTTCGCGAAATACTGGTTCGCGTTTTCGGAGGGTGAAAGATTCGGGTTAAGTTTGATTACGCGGTTTTTGCCGCTTATAAGGTCGAAAAATTCGTATGTCTTCTGTCCTTTTTTTATTTCGCTTATGTTCTGGAGAATCAAATCGCCCGATTCCTTGTACTGTCCAGCATCTTCGGCGTGTTTAAGGCTCGCGTTAAGTCCTGATATTTGTTTTTCGAGAGCCTTTATCTTTTTCTCTTTTGAATCCTTAACGATTTTTTTAGCCGTATCGTGCTTCACTTCTTTTTTTAAGAGCGAATAAGCGGTTCGGAGAATCTCGTTCACGGAATCAAATACTTCAGGCTCGTTAAATTCCTTCTGTTTCAGAATTATATGAGAGAGAAAAGTCGAATCGTCCTTGTAAAGGTAAAATTTATCAGACCTTTCGATTTCGGCAAGTATAGATTCCGCTATGACGTCATTTGTATTCGTCGAGCCTGAAGAGTATCTGCTCATAACGGCTCTTGAAATAATCTCGTTATAATAATGTTTGCCGAAATATCCGTATTTTTTCTTAAGGTCGCTCGCTCCCTGCGTGTCTTCTCTTTCCTTAACGACTTCCTGAAAATTCTTTTCCTTCAACTCTTTTAAATTTCTAACCGCGTCTTTAACCGTATTATCCTTAACCAACAGAACATTCTGTCTGCCGGGTACGAGGACGATGCAGACGAAAATATTTTCAGATTCAATAACGATTATCCTGTCTTTATTGAGAATTCTGATTCCGGCAACCTGCTTTCCGTATGTTTCTTTAAGGAAACTGAGGACATTTTTCCCGGGCTTGCTGTAGTTATCAATAAGAAACAACGTTTCGTAATTTTTCTCGAGACTGATTTTGAGATATTTCTTGTTTTCACCTGAAACGAATTCGACGATAACAATATCTTTAGCGGGAGTGTGAATCTCGTTTATCGTATGCCCTTTCAGTGCATTATTCAGAAAGGACGCTTCCGACCTTAATATGAAAAAGTTGTTCACCAAAGGTTAGCCTTTAAATTTACCCTTTGTTCAGCGCTTCCGCGCCGCCTACTATTTCGAGAAGTTCATTCGTGATGGATTCCTGTCTCGCCCTGTTATAATTAAGGTTCAGGAACTGAATTAGGTCATTCGCGTTATTCGAAGCGGAATCCATTGCCGTCATTCTCGCACCCTGTTCGGCAGCATTCGATTCAAGGAGAGCTTTCCAGAACTGGATATTCAAGTCCTTGGGAATCAATTCTTCAAGAATCGCTTTTGATGAATGTTCGAAAATGAAATCCCTGTTTGATATTGTTTTATCTTCGACGCCTTTAACTTCGAAAGGAAGGAAGGTGTCTTTTGTTATATTCTGTTTTAGAACGGATTTGAACTCGTTGTAAATAATTTCTATGCAGTCTGTTTCGCCCGTCAGGTATGCTTTCTTAAGGTAGGAAACTATTTCGTTAGACTGCTGGATATTAAGATTTCCGAAAACGTGCGGAAAGTTCTTTACGACATTATAATTTCTCTTACTGAGAAAGTCATACCCTTTCTTTCCAATCGTCACAATTTCCGTATCCCCGCCGGTTTCGTTCAGGTAGTTTACGGTATATTTAATTATATTGGAATTGAAAGCACCGCAAAGTCCCCTGTCGGAAGTTATAAGAACAACCATTCGTTTCCTGATTTCCCTTGCCTTCGTAAGTTCGTGAGACGAGACATCGACGAGAGTTATCAACTGGGACATGAGTTTGCTGAGTTTGAACGCATACGGTCTCGTTGAAAGTATTTTGTCCTGTGCCTTTCTCATCTTGACGGCGGACATCATTTTCATCGCCTTTGTAATCTTCTGAATATTCCTAACCGCGTTAATGCGGATACGTATTTCCTTTAACGATGCCAATTATTTCTACAATCCTTTTTCTTTTAATTTTTTTGTAACCAGTTCTTCGAGCGCCTTGAAGTCAACGGTTGAAGACTTCGGCTGCGCCTGCTGAATGGCCTCCTCAACGGAACCGATTTCCTTTTTGAGGTACATATTCAGGCAGAAACTCAGCCTGTTCCTGTCGTTATCGACGGGAATGATATCGTTCAGTTCGTCTATGCCCGCATAAAGTTTCTTAATCGGGGCATCATCGCTTGCATAGTTTACGCCTGCCGGCTGTTTAGTGGTCATAGAATTATTTTTTTAAGGAATCCTTAAATCTTGCCGTGAATTCGTCGAGAACGCCTTTGAGTTTTGCCGCAGTATCGTTCGTCAGGTCCTTCTTTTCTTTTATGTCTTTAAGAATATCAGTGTGCATATTATCAATTTCTGACAGGAATTCTTCCTCATAGCGGCGGACATCGTTGAGAGGTATTTCGTCAATGTATCCGTTAGCCGCAGCAAATATTATCAGCACCTGCTTTTCGACGTCCATCGGCGAGTATTGTTTCTGTTTCAGAATTTCCACAAGTCTTTCGCCTCTTCTCAACTGCTGCTGTGTCGCCTTATCAAGGTCCGAGCCGAATCTCGCGAACGATTCCAGTTCCCTGTACTGGGCGAGGTCGAGTCTAAGCGTACCGGCAATTTTCTTCATCGCCTTAATCTGCGCGCTACCGCCGACCCTCGATACAGAAATACCGACATTGATAGCGGGTCGAACGCCGTTGTTAAAGAGATTAGGTTCAAGATAAATCTGGCCGTCAGTGATTGAGATTACATTTGTAGGGATATAAGCCGAGATATCACCCGCTTTCGTTTCGATGACCGGAAGAGCCGTAAGGCTTCCGCCGCCGAGTTCGTCCGAAAGTTTTGACGCTCTTTCGAGAAGTCTTGAATGAAGATAGAACACGTCGCCAGGATATGCTTCACGTCCGGGAGGCCTTCTGAGAAGCAGAGAAAGTTCCCTGTACGCCGCAGCCTGTTTTGTAAGGTCGTCGTAAATAACGAGAGCATGTTTTCCTCTGTCCCTGAAGAATTCGCCGATTGTAGCGCCGGAGTAAGGAGATATATAAAGCATAGGAGCGGGGTCGGAAGCCGTAGCGGCAACGACGGTTGTATATTCCATCGCGCCTGCATCTTCAAGGCTTTTCACGACGGAGGCTACTGTCGAGCCTTTCTGTCCGATGGCGACGTAGATACAGAAAACGTCTTTTCCCTTCTGGTTAATAATCGTATCGATAGCGACTGCCGTTTTACCCGTCTGCCTGTCACCGATTATAAGTTCGCGCTGGCCTCTGCCGATAGGAATCATCGCGTCGATTGCCTTGAGACCCGT
>JAJTBN010000209.1 GCA_021286895.1 Bacteroidota bacterium
CGGTTTTATGTGTATATCGAACTCGTATTCGTTTATTCCGACATACTTTGTCCTCTCGTTCCTGCTTGTAGTTACGAGGTCTTTAAAAATATCAAAAAGTTTTTCGGAATTTTCATCATATTTTGATTTATCGAGCGCCGGAAAATCGATTTTCGATATCGTCTTTCCTTCCCTGCTGTCATCCAATATGTGCCATATCTCTTCAGTAACGTACGGTATAACCGGATGCAAAAGCCTCAGAACATTTTCATAAATTTCCATAGCTCTTATGATTGTCTTCTTTGCGGTCCCCGGATACCTCTGAAGTTTAACTTTTGTAAGTTCGATGTACCAGTCGCAGAAATCGCTCCAGACGAAGTTGTACACCGATTTTGTGTAATCGTTAAGTCTGTAAGCGTTCAGATAAAATTCAATATCTCTTATTGTATCGTTGTATCTGCTGTCAATCCACCTATCGACGAAGTTATATTCAGGTTCTTCATTCCCGAATTCTTCGCTGCCAATTATCTTATCGTAATTCATCTTCAGAAAACGTCCCGCGTTCCAGAGTTTCGTGATGAAGTTCCTTCCGATTTCAGTGTTCTTTTCGTCGAATAGCACGTCGCTTCCGAGCGGCGCAAGGTAAACTATCGTGAACCTAAGCGCGTCTGTTCCATATTGGTCCATCAGAACAAGCGGGTCGGGAGAATTTCCCAGTGATTTTGACATTTTCCTGCCTTTTCCGTCCCGAACTGTCGAATGGAAATATACGTCCTTGAAAGGTATGTCCTTCATATATTCCAGACCTGAAATTATCATTCTTGCAACCCACAGAAATATTATTTCAGGGGCGGTTGAAAGAAAATCAGTCGGGTAATAATATTGCAAATCCTTGTTGTCTTTGTCCTTCTCGCTGTTTTCCCAGCCGAATACGCTGAAGGGCCATAACCATGACGAAAACCATGTGTCGAGCACGTCAGGGTCCTGTGTCCAGTTATCGATATCTTTCGGAGGCGTAGTTTCGCAGTAAATCTCGCCGGTTTCATTGTGATACCAGATGGGTATCTGATGCCCCCACCATAACTGGCGCGATATACACCAGTCTTTCACATTATCCATCCAGTGAAAATAGGTTTTTGTCCATTTATCGGGATGGAATTTGACTTTTCCTTCTTTCACGACCTGAATAGCGGGCTCCGAAAGCTTTTTCATTGATACAAACCACTGGTCGGACAGGAATGGCTCGATTACCGCTCCTGAGCGCTCGGAAACAGACACATTATGCGTATAATCCTCTTCCTTTACAAGATATCCATCCTCTTTTAACTTTCTGAGCACTTTTTTCCGGGCTTCGTTTATTGTCTGCCCCTTGAATTCAAGTCCGTTTTCATTGATTTTTCCGTCTTTTGTAAGAATATTTATTGCCTCCAGATTATGTCTCTGTCCGACTTCAAAGTCATTCATATCATGCGCAGGCGTAATCTTCAGAGCGCCCGTGCCGAATGTCATATCAACATACGAATCGAATACAATAGGAATTTCCTTGTTTACGACAGGCAGAATTACACTTCTACCGCCGAGGTGAGCAAACCTTTTATCGGCGGGATTCACGGCAACGGCTGTATCTCCAAGCATTGTTTCCGGGCGAGTCGTAGCAATAATCAGAGAGTCCTCCGTACCTACTATAGGATACTTAATATAATAAAGTTTATCTCTTTTTTCTATATAACTTATCTCATCATCACTTAAAGCGGTTTGTGTTATATTATCCCAGTTGATTATTCTCTTGCCTTTGTATATATACCCCTTTTTATACAGGTCAACAAATACCTCTTTAACTGCTTTAGATAGACCTTTATCGAGCGTAAATCTTTCACGTGACCAGTCGACAGAAACGCCGAGTTTCCGTAACTGCTTGAGTATGATACCGCCGTATTTTTCTTTCCAGTCCCAGATAAGTTTTACGAATTCTTCTCTTCCAAGGTCGTATTTCGACTTATTTTCATTCTTTTTCAGTTCCTGTTCGACTTTAATTTGCGTGGCGATTCCGGCATGGTCCATACCCGGTACCCAGCAGACTTCGAAGCCGGCCATTCTTTTCCATCTGCAGTATATATCCTGAATTGTATTATTGAGTATATGCCCTATATGGAGCATTCCTGTCACGTTTGGAGGAGGAATTACAACAGAGTATTTAGGTCTTTCTGTGTTTACGGATGATTTGTATATACCATCATTTTCCCATATCTGCCGCCATTTTTCTTCTATTTTGACGGGTTCATATTTCGCAGGAAATTCTTTCATTATGATTAATTATTTACTGTAACTTTATTTTTATTTATAATTTCGTACGCTAAATCCATGTAAGCGAGAGCGCCTTCCGAATTAATCTTGTAAAGGCAAAGCGGTTTGCCATAGAATGTCGCTTCATTGAGCAGGTTCGTTATAGGAATTGTAGTGTTGAGAAGATATCCCTCGTATTTTAGCCTCAGTTCCCTTTCGGAAATCTCAGTGACCTTCGAATTCTGTTCATACATCGTCAGAAGTATGCCCTCTATATCCAGATAGGGGTTTGAGACTTCCCTGACCCATGATATATAATCAAACAGTTTATCAACGGCTTCGAGCGAGAAATGTCCGGATTTTACCGGTATAAGGACCGAATCCGAGGCTGTGAGAGCGTTAAGAGTAATGCCTCTTAGGGTCGGAGGGCAATCAAGAATCACAAAATCATATTTATTCCTGACATCTTTCAGAGCATTTTTCAAAACGACGCGATTTTCGGTCATTTTAGCGAATTTTTCATCGTTTTTAATGGAATTTATGTTTGCCGGAATAAAATCGAGATACGGAATTTCGGTATTATGTATCGTGTATTCAACAGATTTTGAGAAATTGAAAATATCGGAGATTCCGCCTTTTATTCTGTCGGGGGTAAACCCCATCGCTACGGCCGATGAACCGTACGGGTCCACATCGACGAGAAGTGTTCTCTTTTCTGACAATGAAAGCGAGGCAGAGAGATTGACTGCCGTCGTAGTCTTGCCGACGCCGCCCTTTGATATGCATATACTGATTACTTTACCCATCTATTTCAACATTTAGTTTCACAAGATTATCCCCAAGTACGGCTTCAAGCCTGTCCCCACGCCTTACTTCTCCAACGCCTTCAGGAGTACCGGTAAAAATAAGGTCTCCTTTTTGCAAGTAGAAAATATTTGAAATATATGATACTAACTGATATATATTAAATATCATTGCACTTGTATTTCCAAACTGTTTTCTAATATTATTTATTTTTAGTTCAATATCAAGATTCATTAGATCAATTGTAGCGCTTTTGGTAACCAATTCGCTGACCGGCGCGGAAGAATGGAACCCTTTTGCCGTGCCCCAGGGCAGGCCTTTCTTCTTCGCTTCCCCCTGAACATCCCTTAGTGTCATATCAAGGCCAATCCCATAACCAAAAATACAATCTCCTGCGTATTCCTGTTTGATACAAGCGGCATCTTTACCTATGGCAACAACCATTTCAGTTTCATAATGGAGCGATTCTGATATTTTCCTGCCGTTATACTCAGGTACACTGATTCTTTCGCCGTTGCTGATAACAGCAGAATTCGGTTTAAGGAAAACCACCGGTTTTTCCGGTTTTTCTGACGAGCCAAACTCCTTAATATGCTCAAAATAGTTCTTGCCGATGCAAAATATATTGTTTACCTTAAAATACTCATTTTTTCCCGATATTTTAATCTTTTTGCTCAATTTTAAAGGTCGGAATAGAAAATTTGATTATTATTTACCACCGCAAACGGTTTGCAAACGACTTTAAAACCGTCAAACGGCGTGTTTCTGCTTTTAGTTTTAAACTTTTCTTTATTTATTTCCCATTTTTCGTTGAAATCTACAATCGTAAAATTTGCATGCTCTCCTTCGCTGATTTTTACACGCGGAAGATTGAGAAGCGTTCTGGGGTTATCAGAAAGTTTTTCAATCCACTGTTCCACTGAAATAATTCCTTTATCCACAAGGTAAGTATACGACAGCCCTATACATGTTTCAAGCCCGATGATACCGAACGGAGCATTCTCGATTCCCCTGCTCTTTTCCTCGGCTGTATGCGGCGCATGGTCTGTACATATAACAGAGATTGTATCGTCCTGAAGACCTTCGAGTATCATTTTCACATCCGATTCATTTCTCAGCGGCGGATTCATCTTGGCGTTCGCGCCGTTAGCAAGCACATTTTCATCGGTAAGAATGAAATGATGCGGACACGCTTCGCCGGTAATATTACCCGATATCTTTCTGGCTTCACGCAGAATACCGACGGTTTCACCGCAGGAAATATGCTGTACGTGGTATCGTGAATTTTCGATGCTCAATGCAAGTTCTACATCGCTTTTAACCAGGCTGGTTTCACTTTCTTCGGGTATTCCCTCGACATTAAGTTTTTCCGAAACGCGTTTATTTACGGAGCCTTTTCCGCTCAGCCGCAAATCTTCCGCGTGCTGCATAAACGGCGCCTGACAAATTGCTGTAAAAGCGAGGACATCTTTCAGAATATCCCTGTTCATAACCGGACTTCCGTCATCGGTAAACGCGAGCGCGCCCGAATCGAAAAGTTCCTTTAGACCGGCAGTTTCCTTATCAGTCCTGTCTTTCGAGGCGCATGCAGATACATGGACATCCACAATATTTCCCTTTGCTTTCTCATTAATATATTCAATCGTTTCAGGAGAATCAATCGGCGGTTTTGTATTAGGCATGCAAAGGACACCTGTAAATCCGCCGTTAGAGGCCGCGGAACATCCTGAACTTATATCCTCTTTTTCCGTCTGCCCCGGTTCTCTGAAATGCACGTGCATGTCGAAAAATCCGGGGAGAAGAGTTTTTCCCGCGCAATCGACGACGGTCACGCCGTCAGCGTAAAATGATTCATCCGCGCATCCGATTTTCTGAATTATGCCTCCGGAAACAAGAATATCGAAAACACCTTTCAGATTATCTTTCGGAGAAAGGATGGAAATATTTTTAAGGAATAAATCCATGTGAATAAAAAAAAGTGGGCAATACTGGATTCGAACCAGTGACCTCATCCGTGTGAAGGATGCGCGC
>JAJTBN010000008.1 GCA_021286895.1 Bacteroidota bacterium
GACGTCAGAATATGGGGCGCGAGAATACTTGTGAATGTCGCCTACCTTTTATTCGCGATATTGCAATTCACCGGCTTGCCGAAATTTAAGGGGACCTTGATGAGTCTTACGGTAATATTTCTGACGTATGTTACTTATTCACTTTTTGTGCTGGGAGTACTTTTCTATTTCATTTCTTTTCTAAAGTAAAGACAGTTAACCGGACTTGTCGGAATGCCGGCAGTTCATTCAGCGTTTATTTGTCTATTAAGTGCTCTTACCGGCTTAATAAATTCCGTCAGCGCAAATCAGGAAAAAAGTAAAATCATGGATATTGGAATAAAAAAAATATTATTCTATATTAATAAAAACACTTTATTCGTTTAACTTCATTAACTAAAGCATAATATGAAAAAATACATTGCAGAATTAATCGGAACGTTCACGCTTGTATTGTTCGGATGCGGAACTGCTGTCGTCGCGGGTGCATCGGTTGGAGTAACGGGAATTGCATTTGCGTTTGGGTTTGCCCTTATAGCCATGGCATACGGAATAGGCCCGATATCAGGATGCCACATCAATCCGGCCGTAAGCCTGGGAGTATTCGCCGCGGGAAGGATGAGCGGGAAAGACCTGGCGGGATATATAGTATTTCAGTTTGCCGGAGGCATTATTGCGGCCGGAGTTCTCGCGCTGATAATGAGCGGAAAAGCGGGATACGACATCAGCGTCAACGGTCTCGGACAGAACGGCTGGGGTTCCGGATATCTCGGCGAATACTCGCTGGTATCCGCTCTGATATTTGAATTCATCGCGACGTTTTTATTTCTTGTTGTAATACTCGGTTCAACACAGGAAGGCGCGCCGTCGCAGTTCGCGGGCCTTGCAATCGGTATCACACTTGTTGTAATACACATATTCGGAATTCAGATTACAGGAGTCTCTGTAAATCCCGCAAGGAGTCTCGGACCCGCTTTATTTGCAGGGAGCAAGGCACTTGAGCAGATATGGTTATTCCTTGCGGTTCCAAGTCTGGCAGGTATAGCCGCGGGAATATTATTCAGGATAAAAGCGCTTAGCAAATAAATTTTGAAGAATTAATTTTTTCCACTATGAAGAGGACAACAACTGTATTATTGCTGGCTTTTATTATTTTCGCGTCAAAATCTTATTCGCAGACAGACACAACTCTTAAATTAGGATGGACTCCGAGAGGTTCCGTCGCGCTTAACCTCAGCCAGATTTCATTTTCAAACTGGGTGCAGGGCGGAGAGAATTCAATGTCTTTCGCCGGACTCGGCAACTTCGGAGTTCTTTATCACAGCAAGAAATGGGATTTTTATAATTCTCTCAAACTTGCCTACGGAAAGTCAAAGACGAGCGGTTCGGTCAAGACAACGGATAACGAACTGCGACTGAACACGATATTAATAAGATATCTCGGATGGAAAATCAATCCCTATGTCAGCAACGAAGTCCGTTCGAGCATCTCCAACGGTTACGATTACAGTGTAACGCCGGAGGTACAGACAACGGCTTTTTTCGACCCGGGATATATCACTCAATCCCTCGGTTTCATTTACACTTTAAAACGTTTTTCAACGAGGCTCGGCGTCGGTCTTCAGGAAGTCGTGACAAACAAGTTCACGAATTTTTCGGATGATGCAGACACACCCGATAAAATCGAAAAATTCAAACTCGATACTGGCATTGAATCGGTAACAGAAGCAAACCTTGATTTAATGCAGAATATACTATACGCGTCGAGGCTGAGGTTGTTTTCAAGGTTCAATTCGTTAGATGTCTGGGACGTAAACTGGGACAACATCATAACGGCGAAAGTGAATGATTATATTAACGTCAACCTCGGCGTAAATATAATTTACGAAAAGAAAGCGTCATTCAAGACCCAGACAAAGGAAGCGCTGCAGGTGGGATTTTCTTATGTGATTTTTTAATCGTATATTATAATTCTTTTATTTCGCTGATCTTTATTTTTATAACTGAATATCTCAATTTAAATAAAAGTAACTGAAAGGAGATAACATGAAAAAAATTTTCACCCTGTTAATTTTACTGTCAGCGCTCTCCGCGTACACGCACGCGCAATCGCCCCGCGCCGAGATTTACAATCCCCCTCTTCCGTTTATCGCCGATAACACAAACTGGGGTACTGACTACGTGGTTTCATCGACCGAGTCTTTGGGGAGGCCATCGGGAGTTTACAGAACAACAAACCAGCAGGTTTATGTAGCCGTCCCGGATACTAATATCATCGCCGGGAAATGCATCGTCCTTCTTATGTCGACGAACAACGGGGCCAACTGGTCTGTAGCGGGTTCAATTTCACCCGCGACAATAATACCGAAGACTAAAATGGTCGCGAAGGGTGATTCCGTATATTGCTTCTTCATGTACGGGACATCCGTTTATACATGGAATGTGGTAACCAACAATCTCAGTCAGTTTACAAATTACACAAACGTCCGGGATTTTGACGTTACGATATCATCCACAAGCAGCCTTTATCTGATTTGTGACATTCTCGGAAACAACGACGTCAGGGTGTTTGGTTCAGCAACAGGCGGAACAACATGGCCAAACGCTATCTATTTAACTTCCACGGGAGCATTTCCGAGAATTTACATGTCAGGTTCCGGAGACACCTGCCTCATTAATTACTACGGTGTATCCATTACAGCGGATACTTTGTCATCCGCGATAAGAAGCGTCAGGTACAGGGAATCCGCTTTGGGAGCGCTTTCGATTGTGGGTTCGTTCTCAACTCCAATCGCCGGGGGCACCGTGAAAGACGAATTTATCGGTGTGAGAAATTTCGACAAGGCCTGGATATTCTACACAAGCGGAACGACCGGAAATATAGACCTGAACTGCATTGTGAGCACTGACGGAGGTGTGACATTCGGCACGCCTTTCACCATAGGCGCGATGCCTTCGAGGGATGAATACTGGTTCGACGCTAAAGTTTACAATTACGGCGTCGACCTGATTTATTATTCCGATTCATTGCAAACGGGCAATCCGACGAACCAATCCGATAAACTGTTTGAGTGCTACGCGCTCGCGACTAATCCTTCAAGTTTTTCAACGCCGGTCGCTTTTACCCAGAACCCGCCGTTCTGGTCGGCAACCGGTTACATTCCGACTCTGATTGAATATTATGATGCAGGAAGCGACGCGGCCGCAATATGGGTCGGGCTCAGCGGAACGAGCAAAAAACTTTTCTTTGACAGATACGGAGCGATCACAAGAATCCGCGGCGGCGAAAATACAATTGCCGATAAATATTCTCTCGGACAGAATTATCCGAATCCGTTTAACCCCGAAACAAAGATTGATTTCACTGTCCCGGTTAACGGTCAGGTTATCGTAAAGGTATACGATGTAACGGGCAAGGAAGTAATGACGCTGATCAACAAGGAGATGAGCAAGGGCAGTTACAGCGTTACGTTTGACGGAGCAAAATTAAATTCCGGAGTTTATTTCTATAAACTTACTTCCGGCAATTATTCTGAAACGAAGAAGATGATACTGGTAAAGTAGTCACGCGAATAATTATTTAAAACCCGTTACCCGTAAGAGTAACGGGTTTTTTTAAATAGTTTTAGTGTACCTTTCGACAATAACAAATTAAAATTATAATAGATTTACGACCAGTGTTTTTCGGAAGCGGGAATAAGAGAGAATCAGCGTTCGTTAAAGTTTTTTAAAACTACCGGCTTTAACGCCTTCCGCCATATACCTCCGCCAGTAACGTGTCAGCGAAGTGTACTCAAAAATTCTGTTTATGAATTTCATCTTGAGCAGAAATGAAAATATTCTGTAGGTAATAACGAGAAATATAAACACCGCAATCCAGTTAACAACGCGAACGAGGACTTCCTGAAGAAATCCACCGTCAGTGTTAAGTCCGAGCAGGTTAACAAAAGAAGCAACAACAGGAATAAGGGAATACGCATACATAACCGGAACGATGAAGGAATGTGCCGTCTGTATGGACTTATTCGGGCAAATGCCGATGCACCTCATGCAGCTTTCGCAGGTGTATTTCCAGAACGGGCGGTTGTTCACGAGTGTTATCGAATTCGTCGGGCATTTGTCTATGCAGATACGGCAGTCGTTGCAGTCGGCGGAGGCGTAGAACGATTTGGCGAACATGTACCTTCCGCAGAAATAATATCCTAAAGTAACCGGAGCAACTGCCAAGTCGAGAGGCATATAAACAAAGAATTTATAACTGAAAGCGTATCCTTTTTTGAAAAGTCTTTCTGCGAATCGATATATTTCAGTTTGTCTCCTCCGCGTAATGTCGTTTATCGCCGAATCTGTAAGTCCCGGATGCACAGAGACCCAGTTAGACGGCATATCAAACGGAAGCGAGCCTTTTATTCTACACCCTTTCAGGGAGAGAAAAAGCATCGGTAAGAACTGCGCGAGCCCGCTAAGTCCCGGGAAGTAAACTTTTCCGAATTTCAGCCCGCCCCGGGTATTCAGAATCAGCACATCGGAACTTCCCCGTGGAAACCTCACGATATACTTAAGCATAAGAGGCGCGGCATTAAATCCGTGCGTGGGGAAACAAAACGCGATAAGAGTTTTTCCGTTTATTTCGGGAGCGGCAACGGTTTGGAATCTTTCGATGGAATGCATGTTCACGCTAATGCCGTATTCCAGGGCTTTTTCAGCGAGCCATCCGGCCGCTTTCAGGGCGTTTCCGGTACCCGAGAAATAATAAATCACTAACGATTTATACAAAGAAAACTTCGCAGACATTTTTCAAGGTATTTTAATACGCTCCGTTAATCAGCGGTGAAAACAAAGTCGGGCGGATTTGTTTTTGTTATTTTGTTATTATGATAGTAGATTGTATCCTGCACGTGCCATGTGCCGGTTTTATTGAAATTCACGGAGCCCTCGTACATGCCGCCGCCTTTCCAGACTGGATTCAAGCCGCCGGAAGATACGGAGCCTCCCGTTTCAAGATATGTTTTCAGGCGCATCTCCGCCGAATCGACTTCATAAAAATGCTTATCGTCGGTTGTGCGGTGCAGTATAACCGTAAAAACATTGCTTCCTATAACCGAAGCCATGGGTTTCACAAGAGTCAGGCAGTACGTGTTCCCTCCGTAAATATCATCCCAATAACTTAACTGCCGTCCTGCCGTATAAATTACGCGGAAAAAAACCGAATCGGCGGCGAGTTCATCGTTGTAATTATAGTTTGCGAACCAGAATGCGGATGAATCCGAAAGCATGGTAAAACACGCGTAACCTGTGAACATATCATATTCACTGCTGTAATAATATTTTTCGGATACCGGAGATGAATGCCCTGGTCCGCCTACGTCATGGTACATCATGGGGAGGTACTTTACGTAACCGGTTTTCTTTTCCGCGCCGTTTACAAAAACCCTGAATCCAATGTCATTGTAACCGTACTGCATCTCATAATTCGACGCGCTGTAAACGTCAAACCTGACAGAATCGTTCACGGCGGAATACAGTTTCAGGTAAACGGCATTTGTTTCCGGACCGGTAAACAAAGAATCGCTTTTATTACACGAGCAAAAAACCGCGGAAAGGAACAATATGATGTAAAGTAATAATTTCATCGCAATAAAATATCGCTTTGAGGTCTTTTTTACAACACAATTGGATTTTCAAAAACCGCCCGTAAGATAAATACATATTCTTTTTGCGCGAAAAACATTAATTTTTGACGATGAAAATTTCACTGATAATATCCGTTTACAAGAAAATCCGAGAACTTGAACTGCTTCTGACCGCGCTGAAAGCCCAGTCGGAAAAGAATTTTGACGTGATAATAGCGGACGACGGTTCGGGCGCTGAAATGGAATCTTTCGTGAAAGGATTTTCGGATAACTGCGGATATGGAATTTCCTTCGTTACTCAGGAAGATTGGGGATTCCGAAAGAACAGAATACTTAACGAGGCTGTCACGCTTTCTAAAAACAATTATCTTATTTTTCTTGACGGCGACTGCATTCCGCATAAAAACTTTATAAGGGCGCACTTCAATAACGCGGCGGAAAACACCGTTCTTACGGGCCGAAGGGTTCATCTCAGCAGGAAAATATCGGACAACCTTAATCCTGAATATATATCATCAAAAGAATTCTCGAAACTTTCGCGGAAGGCTTTTCTGAATTCATTTAAAAAGGAAGACCCGTCGACAACCGCCGAAGAAGGATTCATAATAAAAAGCGGATTTATCAGAAAATTGATATCGGGAAGGAACAGCCATATAGTAGGGTGCAATTTTTCGTTGTGGAAGAAAATGCTTTTGAAAATCAACGGTTTCGACGAAAATTATGTAGGAGCCGGAATCGGTGAGGATACGGATATTGAATACAGACTTGGTCTTACAGGCGCGAAATTCAAATCGGTGAGAAACCTCGCTGTCGTCTATCACATTTACCATTCCAGAACAAAGGAGTCGGACACAAATTACAATTACTTTCACAACAACGTGAAACTCGGAAATCAGTATTTTTGCGTGAACGGAATTGTTAAGAAGGAAAAGGTTAAATAAATTTTACCGCTTTCCGATACGCTTCTTCGACCGTAATATCGCTGACGTTTTCAGTGCGCGATTCAATTACTCCCCCCTCTTCATAATACTGATGCCATTCGTAAGCGTCGCCGCTGAAGAATAGACCCAGAGTCTTAGCGCCGCTGTATGAAGCAAGATGCATTATTCCAGTATTGCCCGAAACGAACAGGTTGAGACGGCTTAAAACAGCCGCGGCTTTCATAACAGGCAGCCCCTGCATGGTTTTATATCCGATTCCTTTTTCTTTCAGCAGTGATTCGAGATTGTTCATGATTTTTTTATCAATTGCTCCCGCGGAAATCAGATTGTAAGGTTTATATGTCCGGTCGATTCTCTCTATGAGTTCGGCATATTTCTCCGCTCCCCACAGATTCGCCGACTGCCCTGCTCCGGGATGAAAGCCGATAACTTTTCTGTCTTTATCGGGGAAATTTTCCGTAAAAAATTCGTCAGCGAATATCTTATCTTCGGCGGAAAGCGATATTCTCATGCTTTTCGCCTCTTCCGTACTCATTTGACATCCGACCGCTCTGGCGGAATCAAGAAATCTTTCAACCTGATGGACCTTGTCTCGTTTCCAGTCGTATTCGGGTTTTACGTCCAGAATAAAACCAAGAAAGTTCTTTTCTTCGTCCATTCTCTTAACTCCTGTTTTAAATCTGCCTTCCGCAAGAGCCGCTATAACATACGACGTAACTGACATACGTATTGATGACGGAACAATGACCAAATCATATTTTTTCTTTCTGAGGATTTTTATGAAATTAAAAAGCGCCCCAAATGATTCTTTACTGTAAACAATAACCTCGTCAAGAAACGGATTAAGTTCCTTCAGTTCTACGTCGTAGTTAGTCGGACATCCGACAAGTGTTATTCTCGAATTTTTATATTTATTCTTCAGCGCTTTATACATAGGGAGGGTGCATATTGTGTCGCCCAGTTGATTACTTTGAGGCCGTATTATAAGTATTTCCGTCATCGGAAATAAAAATAAAATATTAGCGGAAAATGAAACATGCTTAAAAGGAGGTATAATAAGGTCAGCGCTTTTTAGTAAATGTGAAACTTACATTATCGATTGTATCTCCGTCTTCGCTCTGCTTTATCTCAACAAACTTTATTTCGTCTGTCGTTTCGAGAGAACGCCCGTTTAGTTCATCGGGCGAAGGATAGATTCTGTACTTGCCGGGGGGAACATTATCGAAAATGAATTCGCCGTCAGAAAAAGTACGCGTTTCCATTTTAATTTTTCCGTCAACGGATTCCAGTAAAATCTTCAGCATTGAAACATGTTTTCCCGCCTGTTCGCCCGAAATTCCGACACTGCCGTTTATGATACCCGCCGCGTAAACAGGAACGGGAACTACCTTGAACCTGTTCGGGTCCACTTCGACACCGAAGGTTTTGTATTTAGGTCTGTAAAGAGGATTATCGAAAGAAACAGGCGACAATTCAAGTCTGTAAGAGGCATAGGGGTCGAGATCCGTGTATCTGTATTCTCCGTTTGACTTAATAAGTTTGCCCGCGTTTATCCTTGAGTCGAATTCCGTATTAAGAATTTTTTCATTTTCGTCGGGATAACCGTTTCCGTTCATATCAAGGAATGGAACGAGCGACAGGCCGCCGCGCGACACCATGTTTTGATTGTCGAAGAAAAGACTTTTCCTGAACTGGTCGTAACCGACCGAGCCGTACAGTGATTGCTGAAAATCCCAACCCGTACCCGCTCCTGAATATCCCGCGTTGTATCTACCGAATGATAAATCGAACCTGAACGTGAGCCCGCCCGAATAGTCGTTGTTCATGAAATCCCTGAACGCAAAAACAGTCAGCCATCCCGCACCGAACACGCCTTTATCTATGTAAATTCCCGCGTTTGAAAACCTGCCCGAAGCATGGTCTATTTCGGTCTGCTGTCTTACCAGCATATCGCTTAATATTCTGTACGAAAGGTTCAGTGAACTTCTTGAACCAGCATCATCGTAAGTTTCCGAAGTTTTGCTCCATGACGCGTTCGTTACCACGCTTCCCTGAAATCTTCTGTAATTTACGAACACTCCAGAATTAAGGAAAAGAAGTTTATAATTATCCGAGACTACGTTGCGGAAATTCATTCTTACGCTCAGTGATACGCTTTTGAATACGAGCGGAACAAACGATGATATATTTTCCTCTTCCCTGTAATTAAACCTGTTAAAGTATTCGTTCCTGCCGTACCTGATATACGAGGCCGTCATGTAAATCTGTGAAGGCAGAAGCAGGCTGATGTTCGCGCTGCCTTTAAGGTTATGAAAGTAATCCGCGCTGAATATCAGTTTTTCAAGGAATCTCGCCGATGTGTTCGCGTACGGATAAAATTTATTAATTCCCGGCTCGTTAAAATAAAGCAGACCCGCGCCCGAAGTAACCGCTTTCGTAATTCCCCAGTTTACGTTCGACTCTGTGAAGAGGTTGTGATTCTCAGTTTTAAGCGTTCCGCCGCTGACATTGTATTCAACGGTTTTTTCGGGAAGAAAATTAAACGGCACCTGTATGACACGCTCTTCCGTTCTGATTTCCCCGGAGTTTCCGTAATATTTCAGCGTGATGTAGTTGGAACCGTAAAGAAGAGGAACGTTGAATTCAAAATATCCGTTATCATCGGATTTTGTGTATGCGATAAGTTCGTTGTTGATGTATAGTTCAACATCCCATTTTGACCCTGTCCTGTCAAATATTTTATAACTCCCGATAGTCCTGCGCGAAACCGGAGGCGAATTTGTAATCTGGAAACCCTGAGTATTACCAAGCAGTCCCGACTGCAGGCGCATATTTCCCGCAATAGCCTGTTTGAACCATTTGCGGTCATCAACAAACCTCCACCGCCACTCGGCGTTGTTCTTATCGAAAGCGTTTTTGTCGTCTCCATTTATACGGGCAATAAAATCACCGCCGAAAATTTCAGAGCCGTGAGAAAGATTGTAATAGTACCTGTCGGACGCGGGGGATGAATGCGCGTAATTCAGATTCCAGTCAAGCACACCAAGCCCGAGCAATTTCCTTTTTCTCGGTATGAACAGGTCGACATCCTTTACTCCTGTCTGTTCGAACATATTCCTTCCGCGCAGAAGATTTCTTTCGAGTTCGGCCACGACCGGTAATTTGTTCTTTGACGTAAGATAAATTTCAAGACGGCTGAAATCCGCATCGAGCCTGATACCGAAGATATTTTCGAAAACCGAAGGCGAAAAAAACACATCCGAGCCGTTTAATACAGCGTCATCAGGTGATAATGAGTATTTTTTGTCTTTGATTACCGCGGTTTTTGACGCCGCGTTTATTTCATAGACGCTGTTTTCTTCTATGAAAAAACCCGAAATATCCGTACAGCTTTCCGAAAGTCTGAAGTTAATTTTAAGGTTTGAGAACAGTTCCGCGGCAGGGACGTAGATTGTTTTTCCTTTTATGAAACAATTTAATATGAAAGAGCCCGCTTTATCGGCGTTGATGCGGACAGGCGCTTCATCGAAGGATGATATGTTTGAAAGGATAGAATCCTGCGGTACCGCGGGCTGCGCGGCCGCGAACTTAACGAGCAAAAAAAAACCATATTCAGGATAAAGCGCCTCATCAGTTTACTGTCAGAATGATTTTCCTTTCCGCGGTGTTCCCTTTTATTATCCTGCTCCCGGGTTCTTCTCTGTCCGTATTAAGCGACACGCTGATGTTGTATTTCCCCGGAGCAAGTTTTCCGGTCTCTATTTCTATTCTTTTATTCAGATCGTAATAAACCGAGATTTCCTGTTTCGAATTTTTTATTTCGTTGTCTTTTGAATCAGTGACGGAGGTTATGATATTGCCGATATATGCCGCGTTACCATCGCGTTTAAGACCGGCTGTCAATATAAGTTTGCTCCCGTCGTAAGAGCATTTGAGGTCCTGAATGTTTACGCCTGTCGAGACCTTACCTTTCCTGTAATTCAGGGCGATAACGGTCCGGAATTCGACGCCGAGTCCCGCGTTGATATTTTCTTTTCCCGTCGAATCCTCGGCGGCAACAACCTTTGATTTTATTACAGGCCGTCCCCAGTACTCGCCGTCGGTAAGCCCTTTTGGCTTTGCCGAAATTCTTACAGTCTGTTCGCCGAGCGGCGGAAGGATGAATTTCCTCGGATAAAAACTTATAAATTTAACTGCAGAGGGATCCGTTTCGTTTTCTTTTTCCGGAAAGTACAAAACAGTCTTGCCGAGCGAATCGGAGACGGGATATCCGAATTTCATTTCAATACTTACTTCCCAGGAAGAGTTGCTGGAATTATTTCTTACGACTATATAACTGTTTTTGTCGGCGTCGCTCATATGAACCGTTACGGGAGCAACCGTAACCTGAGCGAAGCACGAAATCGCCGTAAATACAAATAATATTGCCGCAAAAATTTGTTTCATGTCAGTTTGATAATATTGTTAGAATAATAATCACGGGCGTGTTGTAATTTCCCGCTTTCTGAACCTCGACCGGATTAACCGTTCCGCCGATTCTTATATAATACTCTTTTGTCTTATCGTCAAAAGTCAGAGTCGTACCCGAATACGGATTGAACGGGATTCCGGGCTGATTATCGTTCGGGTTGACGCTTTGTGTCGCCGTGAAAGTTGTCTGCATAAAATCGCCGCCCGATGAAATGCCGCCGGAAATATTAAACGAAACTCCGACCATACAGCCGACGCCATAATTTCTTATAACTATCTTTCCCGCGTCCGGTGATGTTTCGGAAACAGTTTTTCTCACTCCCGGTATCAATTCCCTGAAATCGAGGTTTCTCGAATATGTTATCTGCAAATTATCCTGCTGGGAATAGCATTCCGCGATTGCCGCCAGCATGATAACGGCGGCGGTCAGGCACGTTATGAACTTTAATATTTTATCTTTTCCGTTTTTCAATTTTTAAATACTTAAAAATAAAAGGGGATTCCTTTCGGAATACCCCTTCTTATTTTTACTGTTGTCAGGCTTTTAATTTCCGGTATAATAAAAAGTAACCGTTACCGTTCCCGAGTAAAGACCTGCCGGCTGCGAATATGTAGGCTGAACAGTGCCTCCGAGAAGCACATCCATCGTGCCGTCAGAGCCGAATACGGCATTCACAGGATTAGCGGGATCGAAATCGACTACACTGCCTCCGGGAAGTTTATAACCGCCGTCAGTCGGCGTGAACGCGATTATCATGTGCTCTTCGCCGCTGATGAGTTCGGGCGGAAGCGAAACTTCAATGCTGATTTCCTTGCCTGATTCTCCCATAATCGAGAATTTTCCGGCCGATGTTGAATTCTTATCGATAGTTCTTGATATTCCCGGAAGAATATCGTTTCCGAAATCAAGGTCCCGTGTTGATACGACTGAAATGGGCGCCAGTACGGTTCCTTTCGCGCTTATTGTTGCAGTAAGAGGTTTTGGTGAAATTCCGTCAGTTTTATTCTGCGCATATACAGTATTCTGCATTAGGAATCCAAAAATAAGCGGAAATATGAGAACAAAGTTTTTCATATTTGTAACCCCTTTAGTTTAATAATTAAATTATAATTAATCTAACTACAATTTCCCTGCCAGAATATGCAGCCATTTTTTGATGAAAATGGCAACTATTCATTGTTTATAAACAGATACCGCAGTATGCCCGCTATGTTTTAAATTACAACGTTCAAGGCTCGCCTCTGCAATATGTTGACAATATCCGGTACGTTTTTATATTATCGTATGATAAAAAGATTAATTTTTTCTCCGCGGATTATCTTTTGAAAAATTTCCGTTATGAAAAGAACAATTACCATATTTGTTTTTTTGCTTGCAGCGGTAACAATTATCGCACAGCCCAAATATGATATTCGAACCTGCCTCACAGACGCCGAGAAAAATCAGGAAACACGGTTTGATGCGGAAAACTTGCAATATCACAGGGGGCTTTCTTTCAATATATATCGGCGGGATGGCATACATTACAGCCATTTCTTCGGATAACGGCAGTGTTGTTTATTCGGTGATTATGGATTTCCTGAACCCCTATAAGGGAGGAAGATGCGCATACTTTGAGGATATAGCAGGCGATTTTGATTGGACGGTAGCAAGGTTGACATACGGTACGGCACTGTTGATAACACTGGAGAAAAATCTTTTTAGAACGAAAGAGAACTGGCGGTAAATTATATCTTATACCATGTGTCACAACTTCAAGAAGGAATGTTTTCGCTTTTGATTATGATACAGGCGACCTCGCAGACACGGCTTTCATTCCGTACAGCGGCCCTACTCACGGATACGACCTATATAAATTCGAGATTCACGAACGGCAACACATACTACTTCTGGATGAAGGCAACGGACATTTACTGCAACCCGAAGACGAGCAACTGAGGAATTTACTTCTACAGCATTAAAGCCGTCGAATTTACCGAAACCAGGAAGATGGTTCTTATAAAGTAACGCTTTCTTGGATAATAAACCGCCGGTAACTTGCCGGCGGTTTTCAAAAATTCGACAATTTAATTCTCGTCAGACGTCGCAGCCACAAGAAGGGCGGCGCTCATAAGAGAAAAATCTTTTAAAAATCCTATCATCGACATCTGCATCGTCTGAGGGTCGAACAGTCCGGGAAGCTGAATTGCGAATGCCAATATCGCGAGTTCCGCCGCCAGAAGAAGCGCTGCCAGTCTGACGTATTTATTTATTACGAAACTGATACCCGCGAGTATCATACCCGCTCCCGAAATATATACAAGTATTATTGCCGCAGGCCATTTCGCGAGAACGTATCCGGCCAGCATACCGGCATTGAGGAAATGATTGATTCCAAACACGATAAAAGGTACCGCGAAAAGAATCCTTGCCGTTGTTTTAAGTGCTTTCATTGTTTTTGTTATTTAGTTTATAAATTTGTATTTATATGTCTCTACATTATATGTATATACATATAAATTGAAAAACCGGGATAATAGTTCCCTATATAAATTTATTCCGGATTAATTGACGAGCGCCATTTTCAGTGTCCCTGAGAAATCCCCCGACATAAACGCATGATATCGGTTGCAGTTTGAGCAATTGCCGTCCAGACCGGGTGAAAGCGTCAACATTGAGGAAACAGAATAACTCGGTTACTGATATTCTTGTTTTCATATCAAACAAAATTTAAGGGATACGCTTAAATTTATCGCAGAGAAGAAATACTTGCAAGTTAATAGTAAGGCGATACACCGAATGCTTATTTCAGAAGTATCATTTTTATCACCTCAGAATAAGTATCAGCGGACAGTCTACAGAAATACACTCCGGACGGAAGATGCCCGCCGTCGAATTTTATTTCATACTCTCCCGCGTGTATCTTGCCATTCGCCAGTACCGCGATTTCCCTGCCGGATACGTCATATACTTTCAGACTCACTAAACCGTTTTCGCTTTTCCGTTTTCCATTTTCGTCAGACGGGATGGAGAATTTTATTGTTGTCGAGGGATTAAAAGGATTCGGGTAATTCTGTTTTAATGAAAATGATTTTAAGAGCGTAACCTCATTCCGCACTCCCGTCTGGTATGCCGAAACTCTCGAAATCGTTTCTATCTCAGCGATACCTGCGGATGACATTCCGTTTACAGTTCCTGTGAAACTTTTCACTATCACTTTCATTCTGTCGGCTTTAACGTAAGGAGTCACTTTCACGGACTTGCCGTTTATATCGAGCGGGCCTGTTGACGCGATGTGCCCTGTTTCGCCTGACCCTTCATACAGAAAAATCTCGCAGTCATTTACCTGAATGTTTGTGCCGTTCTGAGGATTCGGATATATATTATATAATATTATTTCTTTTATATCTATCGGTATCGGCCATTGAAGTTCTACATACTCATTGTCTCCGCCGGCCGCTATCCAGTTTACACCCGGGTCTGTATTCCGGGCTTTCCTGTCGACAGTGTTTTTACCATAATAACTAATACCGTTCTCGGTTCTGTAACTGCTCTGCGTTACAGAAGCGGATGTAGAATAATTTGTGAACTGGGCTGCCGTGTTGTTTGGAGGTACAATCATCAGAGAATGCCCCGCGTGACATCCTACGCATTTCGTACCCGAACCGTTTTTATCAAAATTCATTCCTGTAACGTGCGCGGTTTTTCCCATGCTGTTTACGAGTACATGACCGGAAGAGTCTGTCATCTGTTCGAACATTGAGAGATTAGCCGGAATGTCCTGCTGACCTATCTTTCCGTCATAATTTACCGTAACCTCTCTGAAAAGAATCGGCAGGTCAAGCCCGTCGGGACTCGTCCTCTGAAAATTAATGAAAAATCTGAACTTCGCGTTCTTCGTCAGCGGCGGCGCGTCGTCAATCGGAGCGTCAACAGGGGCATTTGCATATATATTCAGGTTGTCAAAACGGAAAAAACCGCCCTGCAAAAATGTTGAGGGATTCGAAGTCGGCGGTAATTTGTTTGTATCGTAATCCGTTAAATAGGCCGGAACAGGCGGCGGAGGTTTCGGCGCGAGAAGTTCGGCGTTAAGTTCCAGCGTACCGGGCAAGTCCACAACTTGCTGCATTCCGGTACCGTTTTTATTACAGACATAAACGCCGTAATCCTGCTGTTCAACTGAATTCGCGTAAGAAAACAAAACTCTTCCGTCGGGAAGCGGCAGCGGGTCGGTCGCGTACGGCGGCAGACATGTACCTGTCGAAGGAGGATTCGTCACGTATAACGCTGTTGATGTATCCACACCGGCTATGTGTGAATATTCGGAAAACCCGGACGGATAATACCTTATACCAGGGCTTCCTCCCGTGTACACCATCGGCATGTGCGGTATATACACTCCGTAAATTTCACCGGTCTGAGAAATCCGCGGCCTGTACGTAAAAAGTGTATTTCTTTTCCTCGGGTCGCCTGAGTAAAACCTTATCATATCACCGTCGGGATTTATTATATTTGCCTGCCATATATTTCCGATATCAGTGTTTAAAGCCTCTGATATATTTCTTGTCAAACCGCTCGCTGTAACATTACTCGGCATGTCAATGTTCAGCCACCATCTTGAATAAACTATTCTGCCTGTGGCAGGGTCTATTGTCGGTTTTTCCGCGCCGTTCCTGTCGGAAGTTATCCTGAACATATTATTGCCAGCGGTATCCGTTATAAAGAGGTTCGTAACAAGCGCGGAGCCAAACTGCGAAACAGCCGGATAGCGGGTGGAAGCGAAAACAATCTTCCCGTCGGATGTATAAACAGGGTCTATATCGTCGTACCTTACGAACCTATACGCCGCGGGTCCGAATTGTGAGAGGTCTATAAATCTGTCCGTATGTGTGATTTTCCTGAATCCAGTACCGTCTTTTTTAATTTCGTATATTCTCCATGAACTGTCGCGGCTTTCTATTCCCGCGAACAGAATCCTGAATCCGTCCCAGTTTACGCAAGGCTGCTGGACGTCAATAATTCGTATGCCGTTGAAAAGCATCGTGCTGTCAACAAGCGTTCTTACAGAGCCGTCGGACTCCCTGACCAGCAGCCTTCCGCCGGGAGATGAAAAACGCGAATGCGGGCCCATACCGGGGAGAAGACCTGAGGATGGAAAAAAGACATTACCGTTAGTTACATGATTTCTCGACACAAAAACGAGCGGCATGTCAAACGATGTCTGCAAAGAGGCGCTTTCATCAAAACACAAAAGTATAAATACCGCGGCAGCGGGATATAAGAATAAAATCCTGAAGCAACGTTCAAATAATTCAGTATTAAAAATATTTTTTTTGCCTTTGGGCAATCCTGTAATAATAATTTATGAACCTGATAATTTTATTCGCTGTTCATTTGTTTTAATAATTAATTGTTAAATTAAGTTCCTTGGACAATGAGAATGAAAACAACACTTTTACTTCTGGTTTTGTCCGCGTTTTTTCAAGTTGCATATACACAGGGCTTTAACACGGTTTACAGCCCGGACGGAATATATGTTTTCGCGGCAGGAAATCAGGGCAGCATTTTTCGTTCCGCGGACGGCGGAGCGTCATACGCGTCTTATACTATCAACAACACCGTAAACTATCTGTCATGTTTCGCTTTCGACAGCACGGTCTGGTTCGGTGGTTCAAACGGCAGCGTATACAGAACTTCGAAATACTTCATGAACCCGTCTGCATACGCCACAGGAAGTCCTTATCCGGTAAACTCGGTATATTTTCTGAATAAAAGGCTCGGCTTTATTTGCGGTGACAGCGGCGCTGTAATGCGGACTACGAACGGCGGGTTCAACTGGTCTCCGCTGAATACAGGAACGGCCGCCGTAAAATACAACAGCATATACTTTCTCGACAGCCTTAACGGCGCGCTGGCGGGAAACAACGGCTACATTTACATCACATCGAACGGAGGAGCCTCATGGACTATACAGACATCGGGCACTGCGCGGAATCTACTGAAGATAAAATATTTTCAGGGCGGAATCGTCTCGGCCGGCGAGTATGGGACATTTGTAATCAAAGATGATACTGCTGCGTTTAAGTCCGTAAACATGAGAATTGATTCCGATATAAGAGGTCTTGCCGGAAACAGTATCGGGAAAGTTCATCTCTGCGGAGGCGGAGGATTTATAAGAAACAATTCGAACGGGTCAAAGGCATTTCTGAACTTCGAGATTAATCCTATGGTCGCCGATTTGAAGGATATCTGCTATACGGATTCGCTGACCGGTTTTGCCGTAAGCAGTCTTAATCAGGCGGTAATAAAGACAACCAACGGCGGCGCAAACTGGCAGCTGAGCCCGGGGACAACAGTGACATTCGCCTGGTCGACTAAGATGAGCACATCCGGCGGTATCGGAAATAACCTGTGCCGTCATCCTTATGACAGGAACACGCTATTCTGCATGTTCGGAAACAGAGTGTATGTAAGCAGGAACAGGGGCGATAACTGGAGCCAGATTTCAACGACGTCTTTAGGAACAAACGCGCATGATTTTTTCGTCAGCCCTGTCGATACGAACATCTGGCTTTGCGCGATTGAAAGTTCGCCCGACAAAGTTATACGTTCGACCGATTACGGAACTACGTGGAGCACGGTACTTTCGATTAACTTCAGCAATTACGGGACGCCGCTGGAAATCGACCAGAACAATCCTTCCGTGTTTTATTACGCTCCCGACGGAGGGGGGTTCTACAAATCGACCGACAACGGCGCTACGTTCACGGAAATAAGCGGCAACTACCCGTTCAGAAGTCCCTGCGACGTAATGGTCATGCCGGACAGTTCAAACGTAATATTTATAGCGGACGGTGTGACAGGTTCAGGACTCGGCGATATTTTTAAAACAGTCAACGGAGGCGTCAACTGGACAAAAGTCCAGACAAACACATCGTCGAGCGAAATTCCCGCTCTTTGCAATTCGGTTTTTGACAGAAGCACTATGTTCGCCACAAACTGGAGCGGAGGCGACATATATAGAACTACGAATTTCGGCGACAATTGGTCTCTGTTAAGAACAAACTCCGCTTCCGGATGGGCAGCGGATATATGCAGGGAAGACCCGACTTTAATAATAACGGGCAGTTACGGTTCAAGCACATTCCTTTCCACTGACAGAGGAGCCACATTTACGACTATCTCGATAAGCGGAGGAGCAGGCGCAGGCGAAATAGCGGTCGACAGAGGCTATGTTATCGACATGAGAACAGGGGCAATAATGAAACTCACCGCCAACTATACAGTTGTCACAAAAACATCAGAAAACCTTATTTCGACAGTACCGTCGGATTTCAAACTTTATCAGAATTATCCGAATCCGTTTAACCCCTCAACAATAGTAAAATTCGATTTGCCTGAAAGCGGCCTTACAACAGTAAAAATTTTCGACGTGCTCGGCAGAGAAGTCATTTCTCTACTTAACGAACACAGAAATGCCGGCACGCACGAAATAGTTTTCAATGCTTCCGGTTTATCTTCGGGAGTATACTTCTGCAGGATTGACTTCGGAGGAAGAACTGACATTAAAAAATTAACGCTTATAAAATAATGAAAAAAATATTCATATTCGTTTCGATACTGCTGTTCATTACGATTCTTGTCTTTGAAACACTCAACGCGTTCAACGACGGAATAGTTAACCTGACGAGGAGGCGGGGAAACACCGAAGGATGCACATGTCACGGATTAAGCACAAGCGCGCAGGTTCACGCTTTCATTACCGGACCCTCAAGCGTCAGAGCCGGAGACACTGCCGAGTACAGGTTGAAGATAACCGGCGGACCGCTTGTACGCGCGGGCTGTGATATATCCGCCGCGAACGGATTGGTTATAGTATCGGCTCTCGACACGATGCTTCAGAGGATACAGGCAACAGTCGGAGTATACGAACTTACGCATAAATGGCCTAAACTTACCGCCGCGGATACCGTTACGTTTATATACAGGTACATAGCTCCGAATACTCCCGGGACCTTTGACACGCTTTACGCGAATGCAAATTCGGTTAACTTTGATTCTTTGGATACGGGCGATATGTGGAACTATGCCGCCGACAGGATTATTTCAATCACAAGTTCGATTGACGTAAGAAACATCAGTACGAACGCGGCCGATTTCCGTTTAATGCAGAATTATCCGAACCCGTTTAACCCGGCTACGAAAATAGTATTCAGCATCAGGGAAAGCGGGAATGCAAAGCTCAGTATATTCGATCTGACCGGAAGAGAAGTGGCATCGCCTTTTAACGGATACATGCGGGCGGGAACCTACGAATACACGTTCAGCGGCAACGGGCTCGCCGGCGGCGTTTATTTTTACAGGCTGATTTCGGGAGGCTTTACTGAAACGAAAAAAATGATTCTCACAAAATAATACATGATTTCACTTGACAAGTACGGACATTATCCATATTTTTATATGGCATAATTATTAAAGCCATATTATAGCAACAATTCAGTAAAAACAAAAACAACGACATGACAATTGCAGAAAAATTAGCGGCTGAACTGAAACACGAATCGGCTACTACAAGAAAAATCCTCGAACGCGTTCCGTTCGAAAAAGCGGGATGGAGACCCCACGAAAAGAGCATGACTCTTGCGCATCTTGCCACACATGTTGCGGAAATTCCTTTCTGGCTTGAAACAACTGTCAAAACCGACTCGCTTGACTTCGCCAATACCGATTACAAGATTGAAGACGCGGTTTCGACGGAAGTTCTGATTTCAAAATTTGAAAAATCGGTCAGGGGCGCGGAAGAAGCGCTCGCGGGTTGCGGCGATGAAGAGATGAAAAAAGGCTGGACGCTGAAAAACGGCGATACTGTCTATTTCACAAGATGCAAGGAAGAAGTAATAAGAGACATGTGTATGAATCATCTTGTTCATCACAGGGCACAGCTCGGTGTTTACCTGAGGCTTCTCGGCATTCCTCTGCCCGGCTCATACGGTCCTACAGCCGACGAGAAAGCAGGAATGTAAACAGCCGGAAACGCGGCAGTGTTTAAAGGCGGTTCGCATGAACCGCTTTTTTTATTCTATAATGTTCAGGCCTTTCAGATATTCCACGGCTTTTTCCAAATCCTTTTTAAGCACCATCAGTCTTATCCCCTGCGAGAACGCGAGCGAAGGACGCATCGAACCGTCGCTGCTTCCGAGAAGATAACAGTCTATTCCCGCTTCTTCGAGCCGTTCCTTCGCAATCTCTGCGTCAACGTCGCTGTAAAACATGGCGGCTGTCTCAACTTCCATATTCTCTTCTGCTTGGGTCGCTTCAATAACGGCGCCGCAGTGCGGACAGATTCTGTCGCTTTCGCTTATTTCACCTCCGCATTCGGAACAGACAAATGAATTATCATCCATAATATGCTACAAAATATTATTGAATTGGTTTTTCAAAAATATGAATTTCAGTCTTTAAAATACATCGATATACTTTACAGTGTCAAATAATCTTCAAAATTTCACCATTTTTAAACAAAATACCTGTTTACAATCAATAATATTCTTTTTATATTATTGCGGGGAGAATATTGTTTACTACTAATACTCATCTGTAAAAATTGCTCGAGTAACTCCGCTTAAGATTTAAGAATAAAAGTCATTTTCTTTAATCAAAAGGAGACACAAATGAGAACCAGATTTTTACTAACCCTGCTGCTAATCCTTTTTGCAGGAATTCTTATCGCTCAATCCGACAGGAATTCCAGCACGGTTATCAACACTGACAGGCTTTACGGTATAACCGACGGCGAAAGGAACTACGAACAAAACAGAACAACAATTCAGATTCCTCAGGAATTGTTCATACGTCTCGAGCAGGCGAGACAGAACGGCGATGTCACTGAAGCCGAAAGAATAAACAGTGAAATAGAAAAGTACACGCCGGGACTGATAAAAGTCAGGAACAACGAATCGAACGGCGTGACAATCGCGCCCCCGCCGCAATGCCCGCCTCCATACAGCCCTGACTGGATGACCACCGATGTGCTCATAAGAGCCGGAAAAGTCGGAGGTTATTATTCAACAGAAGGCTACAGAAGGACGCTCGACATCAAATCGGCCAAGGATGGAAACCTGTATCTCGCGCTCTGCACGGATTCTACCGCGGGAGTAACGCACTACCTTTATTTTTACAGGTCCACAAACACAGGTTTGACCTGGACAAACGTGGGCGGTATTCAGGGAACCGGTACCTTTACTTCCGTTTCAATGACGATTGACAGAAAGGGAACCGTTAACGACTCCATCAGAATTTCGGCGTACTATACCTACGGAACCGGAGCCAATGGCAACGACGCGGGAGTGTATCTGTTCTCGTTCAGACCGAGGCTTGTGAATGACGATTACAGATTTTCGACACTATCCGCGCCGACAACAGGAAGAAAATTTAATTTTGTATCGGCGGTAAGCGACGGATGGTACTACGACGCTGTTACATATACGGGTGTCATAGTCGGTGAATATTCCAACGCGATGGACAGCTGCGCCTCAATGCGATTCTTCCGTTCCACCGATTGGGGAATAAATCACACCGGTGTTTCGCTTGCAGGCGTCTATACAGGCTATCAGGGCGATTTTTATCCCGTCGCGTGTCTGAAAAGAACACAGAACGTTTACAGCGATTCTGTTTATATTGCAGTGGAAAGAAGATTCTCCACTTCAAACATCGCTGTAAGAATCTTTATTACGCCATGGAGTCCGACAACAGCCACAACCATTAATTATCTGACTACGGCGACGGCTGTTTACAAAAGACCTTCACTTACTGTAAGAGAAACACAATACTCGCTTCCGAGGCAGATTCTCGTAACTTACACAAAGGACGGTGCCTGTTATTATTCTTATTCACTTACGGACGGAGCCTCATGGATTCTTGACAACACACTTGACCCGCATTTATCAAGCACCGGTTTCTTTACATGTTGTTCATCAGATACCCTTACTACTACCGGCTGCTTCGCTGCTGTTTTCACTACCGCAGGGGGTGACTCTGTGTCAGTAAGAAGAGGATTCCCCGGAAACCTCAGCAGCGGTACGGTTCAGTACAAACTTAACAGCGCTTATTCATCAGGAACGGCGATGCCTGTCGTCGCGATTTACAGGAACGGAACTTCGCAACTTGCGGACGTGACATACGCGGGCTCGGGACCGAGTGACTGCTGGTTCGACGCAGAGAACCTTCCGACGGGAATCAACGTGCCTATCGGTACGGCGGACAGGTACGACCTTGAACAGAACTTTCCCAATCCGTTCAACCCCTCAACCGCGATTATATTCAGCATTGCAAAACCTGAATTCGTCAAACTTGCTGTTTACGACATAAGCGGCAGAGAAGTCGAAGTTATGCTTAACCGTCAGATGAATCAGGGAAAATACAGCATAGATTTTAATGCCAAAGGACTTTCGAGCGGAGTTTATTTCTATAAACTTACAGCGGGAAATTTTACATCGGTAAAAAAGATGATATTGATTAAATAATAACTCCTTTTGGTTTGTTGAGATGATGGCTAAAGGCTGTTCGAGAGAACAGCCTTTTTCTATTTGTATAAAAACGTTACCGTGCTTATGCCGTTCCTGCCCGAGGCTATCGCGACTGAAACGCTGCGGTTGTCATTCTTTCGTGTAAACGAAACCGAAAATGTGTTGCTCTCTTCCCGTCCGTTTATTTCCGGAGTCTGTTCCTCATAACCGGCAAGAGCCGCATTTTTTCTGTATTCGTGCAGGAGCCGCGCTCCGGGCATCTCCGCCTGCATCATCACTGTAGTACCGTCTTTCGATATGTTTACAGACAGCACTTTGCCGTTAGGCGGAACGGGAAATTCCGAAGGATAATCCGCAGGCAGCGTCAAACCTGTCGAGCCGGCTTCCGTTCTGGTTTTATCCTGAACTCCGTCGTTTTGTTTCTTTCCGCACCCAGCCGCGAATACAGCAAGAATAAGTAAGAGTGTAATAAAATGTTTCATTGTCTGTTTATGATTTCGTAATATATAATAACTTTCTTTTATAAAAGAGACTGTATAATTTACAAATTACAGACAAAAAATTTTAGGAGAATAAAATGTCAGCAGATTCCACAGGTACAGACTCAAAAAAAGCCAATCCTCTTTTATCGGTTCTGGCGGTATTATGTTTTTTAGGAGCAATAATTACATTCGTACCATACAAGAATATAGACGACGCCTGCATGCTGGGATATAAGGCGCTCTGCGCTTTCACCCCCGTAAGTTCACTGGTGCTGATTGTGGCAGGAGCCGCTTTCTGGATGTTCAGGAAAAAATTCTGATAAGGCTATTCTGTCATTTTCATCCTGTAGCCGATTCCTGATTCCGTGACAAAAATATCGGGAGAGGAGGGATTTTTTTCGAGTTTCTTCCTGAGTTGGGCTATATAAACCCTCAGGTACTGTACTTCGTCCGAAAACGGTTTGCCCCATACTTCTTTAAGTATATAACCGTGAGTTATCACCTTTCCCGCATTGCGTATAAATAGCGAAAGAAGTGAAAATTCCGTGGAAGTAAGTTTAACGGTTTTTCCTTCTTTTCTCACTTCCCGCGTCGAGAAATCGACCTCAAGGACGCCGTTCCTGAACAGCGGCGATTTTTCTTCCGGGCGGTAAAATCTCAGACAGGCTCTTATGCGCGCGAGAAGTTCGCCCGTGTTAAAGGGCTTTGTAACGTAATCATTGGCGCCCGAATCCAGAGCGGCGATTATATCCTTCTCCGAATTCCTTACTGAAAGTATTATGACGGGGACTTCCTGAAACTCCCGGATTTTCTTAATCAGACTTAAACCGTCCTCATCGGGAAGCCCGAGATCGAGCAGTATAAGGGACGGCCGGCAGTTAACCGATTCCTGCAGCCCTTCCTTCGCGTCCGCCGCAAGAAACACTTTATAACCGGAATCCTCAAGGCTTATCCTAAGAAGCCGCCGTATCTGTATTTCGTCGTCTATGACAAGTATGACGTCATTCATTTTACCGGGGAAGTTTTATCGTAAATTTCAGTCCGCCCGATTTCAGATTCAATGCGTTTATTGTTCCTTTGTGCGCCTCCACTATTCCCTTTGTGATTGAAAGTCCAAGACCCGTTCCCCCTGTGTTCTTTCTGTCGATTCTGTAGAATTTATCGAATATATGCTCAATATCGCTTTCAGGCGCCCCGGGTCCGTTATCTGAAATTGAAATGCTAACGCTTGACGTGTCGAATGAAAATTCTATTTTAACCGCAGCGCCGTTATGTGTGTACATATCAGCGTTCCTGAGAATATTAATCAATGCCTGCTCAAGCAGATTGTAGTCCGCCGAAATTAGCGGCATGTCTTCGGGCACAACGATGTCAATATTCTTAACCGATTTTTTTATTCCCGATTTCTCGACAGCGGTATTCGCTAAATCGCCCGCGTCGCAGGGTTTCAGGCTTACGATAAGCCGTCCGCTTTCGAGACGTGCCATATCGAGAAGATTCCCTACGAGTGTGTTGAGCCTCTCGGAGGCTGTGTTTATTTCTCCGTAAAGTTCCCTGACCGGTTCATCTTTCATATTTTCCTTTTCAAGCAGATAACTTACCGCTCCCATTATTGCGGCTATAGGAGTCTTAAGTTCGTGAGATATGCTGTCGAAAAGTGTCTTGTAAAGTTTCTCCGATTCTTCAAGTATCATCGCACGTCCGGCTTTTTTATTCAGCAGTTCCCTTTCCACTGCGGAACCCGTTTGTTTCAGAAAGTTCTCAAGAAGAGATTCCTGCTCCAAGTAAGAATTCCTGTCTTTAAACTTTACCGCGGCGACACCGTAAGTATCCCTCGGACCGTTAAGCGGATAATAAACGTATTCGGCGAACGGAAGAGAATCCGTAAACCTGCCGGCTTTTCTGCCGTTCGAAAACACCCATTCCGCAACGCTCAGTTCTTTTGTTGAAAGACCGGTAACCGTCGTATTCTCAAGTTTTCCGCCGGATTCAGAGAGCAGTATAAAAGAATCGGCGCTGAAAACTTTCTTTATGTTCTTTACCGATTCGCTGACAGCCTCGGGTATTCCTTCGGCTTTCGAAAGGTCGTTGGCAAGACTGTACAGCGCCACAGCTCTTTCCTCCCTCTGTTTCATGACTTTTTCACGCTGCCTTATGCGCGTTGTAAGCACTCCTGTTACGAGCGCTATTACAAGAAATGCGATGAACATAAGTATGTCCTCGCTCCTGCTGATGAGGAACGTAAATCTCGGAGGAACGAAAAAATAATTCCAAATCACCGGGCTAATAACCGCGGCAAGCAGTACGGGACCAGGACCCATTATCAGCGGAAGAAGAGAGACTACAAGCAGAAGTATAAGCGCGACTGTCTGATAACCCATGTAAACGCTCAGCGGATAACAAAGAAGCGCGACGGCAAATACAAAACCCGCGGATATAAGATATTGCTTTATTCCTGACTGTGGCGCGGGCAGCCTGAACCCGGCTCCTGTTTCTCCGTTTACAGAACTTCCGGAAACTACGAAGACATCTATGCTGCCGCTTTCTTTAAGAAGACGGCTTGTAGTGCCGGGTACGAACAAGCGGGAAAAGAAACTTTTTTCCCCCGACTTGCCTATGACTATAAGCGTGGCGTTTTCATTCTTTGCCGTTCTGACAATTCCCTTCACAATATCGACATCAGACGTTACTACAATCTCGGCGCCCAGTTCTCTCGCAAGTTCTATATTCCTGTTCAGCATCACTCTGTTTTTTTCATCGACCGGCTCCGGCGTTTCAACATGCACCGCTATCCATGTCGCGTCCATCGTGTACGAGACCCGGCGCGCCCATCTAATCAGTTCGGCGGAATCGGGGCTTGAGCTTATTCCGGTCAGTATTCTCTGAGCCGTTTTCCACGGTCCCTGAATCCTGTTGCTCTGCATATAATCGCGCACCTGCCTGTCAACCCTATCGGCCGCGAGCCTTAGCGAAAGTTCTCTCAGAGCGCTTAAGTTTCCTCTCCTGAAAAAATTCTCCACCGCTTCCTTTGACTTGTCGGCTGTGTATACTTTTCCGTCCGAAAGTCTCTGGAGAAGTTCTTCGGGCGATATGTCCACAAGTTCTATTTCATCAGCCGTTTCCAGTATCGAATCGGGCACTGTTTCGTTTATCCTGATTCCGGTAATTTTACTTACCGTATCGGAAAGACTTTCTATGTGCTGCACGTTAAGCGCCGTGTAAACATCTATGCCGTTATCGAGAAGTTCAAGCACGTCAAGATATCTTTTGTTGTGCCTGCTTCCCGGCGCGTTCGTATGAGCCAGTTCATCGACAACGACAAGTCCCGGTTTTTTCTCAAGCGCGGTGTCGAGATCGAATTCGGTTAATTCAATTCCCTTGTATGAGATAATTTTTCTCGGCAGTTGAGGAAGATAGAACAGCAAAAATTCAGTTTCGGCTCTGCCGTGTGTTTCGACAAAACCTATCAGCGTGTCTATGCCCTTTCCGTGCGCCTTGGCCGCGTCCTGTAACATCGAAAATGTCTTACCGACACCCGCGCACATGCCGATATAGATTTTAAGTTTGCCCTTTTGATGATGCCGTTCAGAGATATTAATCTGCCTCAGCAGTTCATCAGGGTCAGGTCTGGACTCGTCTTCCATGTTCACAATTTATCTAACTCAACATTTAATTCAAGCACATTTATTACGGGCTCGCCGAGAATACCGAACTGCGGTTTTTCAAGCATGGAATTTATCAACTCGTTTAATCTTTTCCTTTTGTCCTCGTCAAACTTCCGCGCATTTGAAATCCTCTCTGACTGCAGCCGGGCGTTTTCAAGACTGATATGCGGGTCCAGCCCGCTTCCCGAAGAAAATAAGGCATCGGATGGCGCGTGAATGTTTTTATCAAGACCGTTTTGCAAGACATAGACAGCCTCAAGTGAATCCGATATATTTTTCAACTGTTTGCTCGTCGGACCGAGATTGCTGCCTCCCGACGGAAGAGGATTGCAATTGACAGCCGAAGGACGCGGATGAAAATATATGGTACTGTCAAAGTTCTGTTCTATCAGTTCTGAACCGATAATCTTTCCGCCGCGTTCAATCAGGCTTCCGCTTGTTTTATACGGAAACATTAATCTGCCCGCCGCGAATATTATGAAAGGGTAAATTATTCCCGTAACCAGAGTCATTGCAAGAAGGAGTTTTATTGAAACGAATAATTTTTTCATACGAGTTTTAAAAAATTAATCAGCAAATCTATTAATTTAATGCCGATGAACGGAGCGATTATTCCGCCGAAACCGTATATCAACAGATTTTTTTTCAGAATCGCGGATGCGCCTATCGGATTGTATTTGACTCCTTTAAGTGCAAGAGGAACAAGCATAACAATTATAAGCGCGTTGAATATTACCGCGCTGAGAATCGCGCTTTCGGGCGAACCGAGGTTCATAATGTTCAATGATTCAAGCGGACCTTTGTGTCCCGGCAAAACGTACAAAGCAAAGAACATCGCCGGAAGTATCGCGAAATATTTCGCTACGTCGTTTGCAATGCTGAATGTAGTAAGCGCGCCTCTTGTCATTAGAAGCTGCTTTCCGACTTCCACAACCTCGATAAGTTTCGTCGGGTTGCTGTCAAGGTCAACCATGTTTCCGGCTTCTCTCGCCGCCTGCGTTCCTGTATTCATGGCGATTCCGACATCAGCCTGCGCGAGAGCCGGCGCGTCGTTCGTGCCGTCCCCTATCATTCCTACGAGATGGCCTTTTGACTGCTCTGACCTGATGCATACAAGTTTGTCTTCCGGCTTCGCTTCGGAAATGAAATCGTCGACTCCAGCCTCGGCGGCTATCGCTGCCGCCGTTACAGGATTATCCCCTGTTATCATTATCGTTTTTATTCCCATTTTCCGAAGATGCGCGAACCTGTCCCTTATTCCGCCCTTCACTATGTCTTTAAGCCTTATGACGCCCAGCACTTTGCTGTTCTCGGCAACTACGAGCGGGGTGCATCCTTCCGATGCAACCTGTTTAACCTTATCGTATGTTTCTTCGGGTACACTTCCGCCGGCCGATTCAACGAATCTTTCTATCGCGTCCAGCGAGCCTTTTCTTATATTTCTGTGCTTTCCCGTATCGGAATAAAGATTAATACCGCTCATTCTCGTCTCCGCTGAGAACTTAACATAAGTTGCATTCTCGGAATGAATGTCTTTCGTTTTTATGCTGAAATTATCCTTGACGTATTTTATTATTGAGCGTCCCTCCGGAGTGTCGTCGGAAAGCGACGATAAAAGCGCGGCATTTGCAAGTACAGCGGCGTCAACTCCGTTAAGCGGTATCAGTCCGGAAGCCATCCTGTTGCCGAGAGTAATAGTTCCTGTTTTATCGAGCAGAAGAACATCGAGGTCACCTGCGGCTTCAATCGCGCGGCCGCTCATCGCAATCACGTTCCTTTTTATCATTCTGTCCATGCCGCTTATTCCTATCGCGCTAAGCAATCCGCCGATTGTCGTCGGAATAAGGCATACGAGAAGCGCTACGAGTACCGGTATTGTGATGTTTTGCGAGGCATTCAGTCCGGAGGAAACCATTCCGTAGTCATAATAAAACGGAAGAGTCGCTACGGCAAGAAGAAAAATCACAGTCAGACCCGCAAGAAGTATTGTAAGAGCAATTTCATTCGGAGTCTTCTGCCGTTTTGCTCCTTCAATAAGCGAGATTATTTTATCCATGAAAGTAAACCCCGGGTCGGATACTATTCTTATTTTTATACTGTCGCTCAGCACTTTCGTGCCGCCTGTAACAGCGCTTCTGTCTCCTCCTGATTCCCGTATTACCGGAGCCGATTCTCCCGTTATTGCCGATTCGTCAACGCTTGCTATTCCTTTAATGATTTCACCGTCAGCGGGTATCGTGTCGCCTGCTTCGCAAATAACGACATCGCCTTTACGAAGGTCGTCGGCATTAATTTCAAACATAGCGATACCCATCACTTTTTTGGCGATAATCTGTTTCTTGTTTTTCCTCAGGGAATCAGCCTGCGCTTTACCCCGCCCTTCAGCCACCGCTTCGGCAAAATTCGCGAACAGCACCGTAAACCACAGCCACAAAGATATCTGTAGAACAAAGCCGGAATACTTTCCGCCGAACATTCCGCCGAAGAAAATAACAGTGGTTATGACCGCACATACCTCTACTATAAACATAACAGGATTTTTTACAAGTGCGGAAGGATTAAGTTTCACGAAAGAATCCGTTACGGCCTTTAAGAATATTTCTCTCGATATTAATTTATTTTTCTTTTTCATTTCAGAATAATACCCCCTGTCCCATTAATATGTGTTCCGCTATCGGTCCGAGGCAGAGCGCCGGAAAGAAAGTGAGAGCCCCCACTATTAATATGACGCCTGTAAGCAAAAGTGCAAAAACGTAATTGTCCGTCCTGAAAGTCCCGGCGCTTACAGGTGAAATATTCTTCTTACCCAGGTTCCCCGCTATTACCATAACTGGAATAATAACGCCGAATCTTCCCACAAGCATCGCTATTCCCGTGAGAATGTTGTAGAAAACAGTGTTCGCGTTAAGACCGGCAAAGGCGCTTCCGTTGTTACCTACAGCGGATGAGAACGTGTACAGGATTTCTGAAAACCCGTGCGGACCGGAATTAAGCGCCGACGACGTGCCCTGAGTGAGCACCGACGCCGCGGCCGTAAACATTAGTATAACAGCGCTTTGTATCAGTACGGCAATTATTGCCATTTTAATTTCGAGCGCTTCTATTTTCTTGCCGAGATACTCCGGCGTCCGGCCTACCATGAGACCGGCTATGAATACGGTTATAAAAATAAATATTAGCATACCGTAAAGTCCCGAGCCGACGCCTCCGAAAATTATTTCCCCGAGCATAATGTTTACGAGAGCGACCATTCCGGCAAGCGGAGAAAGACTTGAATGCATTGCGTTTACGGCTCCGCATGAAACGTCGGTGGTTATAGTCGAAAACAATACGCTGTTAACTGTTCCGAATCTCAATTCCTTTCCTTCAAGCAGTGAAGCAGTGTTCAGAGCCGGGTTATAAGAAAGTTCAGAGAAAATCGAAACAGCGAATCCCGAAACAAGCAGGAACATCATCACTCCAAAAATTATCCAGCCTTCTTTTTTCGAACCCGCTTTAAGTCCGTACGCGTAAGTCAGCGCGGCAGGAATAATAAGTATGCAAAACATTTCAATAAAATTCGAAAAGGGAGTTGGATTCTCGAACGGATGCGCGCTGTTGGAATTGAAAAATCCGCCGCCGTTTGTTCCCAGCATTTTTATCGCGACCTGAGAAGCCGCCGGCCCCATAGGTATTGTCTGCGAAATACCTTCAAGCGTAGTTACGTTCAGGTACTGACTGAAATTCTGTATTACACCCTGACCCATAAGCAGGACTGAGACGATAACCGACCCGGGAATCAGAATATAAAGAACAGAACGGACTAGGTCCTTCCAGAAATTTCCGAGGTTTTCGCTTTTCCTCGAAGTTATCCCTCTGGAAAGAGCGAGTATTACCGTTATTCCTGTCGCGGCGCTGAGAAAGTTCTGAACTGCAAGTCCGGACATCTGCACGGCATAACTCATTGTTGTTTCCCCGGCGTACGCCTGCCAGTTTGTGTTTGTCACAAAACTCACCGCTGTATTGAAAGCAAGATCCCATGGCACACTACCGAATCCCTGCGGGTTCAGCGGAAGAAGATTCTGGAATATCTGAAGCAGGAATAATAGCATCATACCTGCAAAATTGAACGCAAGAACTGACCACAGGTATGTCTTCCAGTTCATTTCCTCGTCTTGTCTTATACCGCATATTCGGTAAATCAGGGTCTCCGCCGCTTTGATAAATCCGGGTATTTTAATTTTTCCCTCAAAGACCCTAAACAAATATCTGCCAGCCGGCGGCGTCAGCAGCGTTACCGTTAGCAGCAGGAATGCAGGCTGTATGAAATATTTTATATCCATCTCATTAGAATTTTTCAGGTTTGATTATAACATAGAACAGATACGCCAGCAGAACCAGCGCCGCTATCAAACCCGTAATGTACTCCGTATCCATTTACTTTTTTGTTCAAAAATACCTTTTAACTTATAAGTAAAAAATAAAATGGATACTAAAACGCATAAAGATTTTATAAAAACGCGGGTACTGCGCGTTAGAAGACGCTTTTCCGGACTTTATTACAAGGCTCCGGTACCGGAAAATAGGGATAAATTTTTCCCTTTTTTGTTACCCCCCTTGGGGGTATTTTTTTAGTGAAAAATGAATGACGTTCCCGGAACAAGGAACATAATCTTCCGGAGATGCGTATAAAAAGCAGATACAATCTGAAAGGATACTGCGATGAAAAAGATAAATGGAATATTAATAATAGCCGCGCTGGCGATGCTGTTTTGCTACTCGCCTTCAAGGGCTCAGGAAAACAACGGCACGCTGCTCGACAGCCTGTCTGAGGAGGACGACCTCCTCGACTCTAACCTTGTTTACAAGGAAATGTACGAAGACACTCTGAAAGACCAGGGCAACTGGGTGAAGATTGTCAAATCGGATTTTATTAAAGACGTGAACGGCACCGATACAGAACTCGATGACCTTTCGACTTCGGGAACTGACGATTACATGTACGTCTGGCGTCCGAATGCAATGGAATACAACCCCTACGTTAACGGAAGATGGGTCTTCACGTACGACGGATGGGTGTGGGTATCGAATAATTACTGGGGCTGGACCTGCTATCATTACGGAAGATGGTGGTGGTCTCCATTCTACGGCTGGGTATGGATTCCCGGACGTGTCTGGGCTTCTAACTGGTGTTACTGGAGAGAATACGGAGATTATTACGGATGGTATCCGTACGGACCGAGAATTCACTGGCGTACGCATCACGGAAATCATCACAACCGAGTTATAATTACGCATCCGACAAAGTGGGTATTCGTTAACAAGAAGAAACTAAACGAGAATATAACGAAGAAAGATGTTCTGAAAACGAATCTTAAGGATGTGGTAAAGAATTCGACACGAATTAACAACATAAATACTTACGATGGGAACGTCAAATATACAGGCCCTGACGTAACGGCGGTATCCGTAAATACCGGAAAAAAGATTACACCCGAGACTATTTCGACCGTTAAAACCAGGAATGAACAGGAAATAAAGACAAAGAATAACACGGTTTCTACGAAAGATGATAACAACTACGGTAAAAAGAACAACACGAATTACGAAGGCAACAAGAACAAGAGCACTGAATCCGGCAACAACAACAATACTTATAACAGCAAGAAAGAAACGAATAAAAACAACGAATCAACAAGAAGCGGAAATAACGAAAACAGGGAATCGACAAGAAGCGGAAACAGCGAGAATAACGGTAACAGGGAATCGACAAGAAGCGGGAATAACGGTAACAGAGAATCCACAAGAAGCGGCAACAGCGGAAATAACGGTAACAGAGAATCCACAAGAAGCGGCAACAGCGGAAATAACGGAAGCAGAAGCACAAGTCCGAAAAAAATAAGCGAGAATACGAATCAGAACAGCGTGAACAGTTCAAGCAATAATAATTATGTCCAGAAACAGACTTACACTGCTCCAAAAACAGAAACGAAAACCTATACGCCGCCTAAGCAGGAAACGAAAACCTATACGCCGCCTAAGCAGGAAACGAAAACCTATACGCCGCCTA
>JAJTBN010000009.1 GCA_021286895.1 Bacteroidota bacterium
GCGAATTCGGCTCGCTTATAAAGAAAGCGGACTATTACGATAATTATCTGATTGAAAATTACGGCGCGCTTCCGAGACTCGAAGACAATGACGATTAAAATAAATGTATAAAGGATTAATAACTGTATGAATAAAATAGCATTTGTATTTCCCGGACAGGGATCGCAGGCGGTGGGTATGGGAAAAGACCTCTACGAAAATTCCGATGCCGCGAAAAAACTTTACGATACCGCCGACGAAATTATGGGACTTCCGCTGACGAAACTTTCGTTCGAAGGTCCGCAGGAAGAACTTAAACAAACCAATATTACCCAGCCGGCGCTGTTCGTGCATTCGTATATTCTTACTGCCCTTATAGGCGAAAAGATTAAAGCGGACTGCACGGCGGGACATTCGCTCGGTGAGTATACTGCCAACGCTTACGCGGGTTCATTTGATTTTGAAACAGGACTAAGGCTCGTTAAGACAAGAGGACAACTTATGAAACAGTCGGGTGTGGTTCAGCCCGGCACTATGGCCGCTCTTATCGGTCTCACCAAAGCGCAGGTTCTTGAGGTATGCGGAAAATCATCTTCTGCCGGCGTCGTTCAGGCCGCCAACTTCAACTGCCCGGGGCAGATTGTCGTTTCCGGTGATATCGCCGCTGTAGATAAAGCCGTCGAAGTCGCAAAAGCCGAGCCTTATAAATGCCGCATGGCAAAAAAACTTGAAGTCAGCGGTGCGTTCCATTCCGAACTTATGAAAACTTCGGATGCTGACCTAAGAGCCGCCCTGCAGAGCACTCAATTCTCGGATTCGGGAATTCCGGTTTACACTAACGTTGACGCGAAACCCGTTACAGGTAAAGATGAAATCAGGGACGCTCTTTCGAGACAGTTAGTTTTCCCTGTAAGATGGGAAATGCTTATCAGGAACATGATAGCGGACGGCGTTACCAAATTCTGCGAAATCGGTTCAGGAAAAGTCCTCGCAGGTTTAATTAAAAAAATTGATTCTTCGGCTGAAACGTTCAACGTTTCGACGCTCGAAGATGTTAAAAACTTATAAAGAATTATGAAAGAATATCCGATAGAATTCAACGGAATAAAAATTGACCCCGTAATATTTACACAGGGCTTCGTGCCTTCATGTAACATTAAGATTTGCCACGGCCAGTGCTGCGACTGGGGAGTCTATATGGACAGGGATTTCAGAAACATTATCATGAAGTTCGAAAAGGAAATCATAGACGTGATGGACGAACATCAGATTAGGGATTCGGAAAAGTGGTTCGAGAAGGAACTCGAAGACGATTCTGATTTCCCTTCGGGTTTCGCCATCGGAACGGAAGTCTATAAGACGCCTAAAAACCATACACAGTGCGTGTTCAAGGACAAACACGGATTCTGCTCGATTCAGGTTGCGGCAGTGAAAAACAACATGCATAAGTGGGCTATCAAACCGAAGTACTGCATCATGTATCCGCTGACTATACTCGATAACGTTCTTACGTACGACGACGACCACGCTACGAAACTCGATTATTGCGGAATAAACAAGAAGGAAAATTTTACGCAGACGGTGTTCGAGGCAATGACGGAAGAACTTCGGTTCATTCTGGGCGAGGACGGCTATAACTTTGTTAACGATTATTACCAGAAACATTATAAGAATATAACTAAATTCCAGTAATGTACGATTTAACAGGCAGAGTAGTGCTTGTGACGGGCGGCTCCAGAGGCATCGGCAGGGCGCTTGCGGATAAGTTTTCCGAACTCGGCGCTAAGGTGGTTATTACATACAAGAGCAGGATTGACCACAGGCATTTTAAGCCGCGTAACATACACTATTTTAAATGCGATTCGGCGGATTCAGTAAGAGTTAAGGAAGTCGTGGAAAACGTAATAAAGAAATTCAAAAGAATTGACGTTCTTGTAAACAACGCCGGTATTACAAAAGACGCTCTTATAATGAGAATGTCCGAAAAAGACTGGGATTCGGTTATCGATACGAACCTTAAAGGCACGTTTCTTTTCTGCAAGTACGCGGCGAAGAACATGGTCAGGAATCACAAAGGCAAGATTATTAACGTAAGTTCAATCGTCGGTACGACAGGCAACGCGGGACAGGCGAATTACGCCGCGTCGAAAGCAGGCCAGATAGGGCTTACAAAAGCGCTTGCAAAAGAACTCGGAGCGTACAATATACAGGTCAACGCTGTTGCTCCGGGATTCGTCGAGACCGACATGATTTCAGTCCTCAGCGACGAACTGAAAGAAAAAATGTTCAGGCAGACGGGAACTGTGCCCGCGAGACCTGACAAGGTCGCCGATTTCGTTGCGTTCCTTGCGTCGCCCGACTCCGACCTGATTAACGGTCAGACGTTTATTGTTGAAGCGGCGCTGCTGAAGACGGAAGAAAAAAAATATTTTATAAATAAATTATAGGAATGAAAGTACTCGAAAACAAAATTGCTGTGGTAACAGGAGGCGGCAGGGGAATCGGCCGCGCCATAGTTATCGATTTTCTGAACGAAGGCGCGACTGTAATAGCGTATGACAAGGTATTCCCCGCGGACTTTGACGCTTTCGCCGCAGACTGCGCGAAAGACGGGAAAAAAGTTTTCAGGAAAGAAGTGGACGTTACAAACACGGAAGGCATGAAAAAAGCCGTTGAAGAAACAGCGAAGGAATTCGGTTCGCTCGATATACTCGTGAATAACGCGGGAATCACGCGCGACAAACTTCTCCTGAGGATGAGCGAAGAGGACTGGGACCTCGTTCTCGACGTCAACCTTAAAGGCGCTTTCAACGCTACTAAAGCGGTGGCAGGAATCATGGCGAAGCAGAGAAGCGGAAAGATTATCAACATCAGTTCCGTTGTAGGCGTGATGGGAAACGCGGGACAGGTCAACTATTCCGCCTCGAAAGCCGGAATGATCGGTCTAACGAAATCGACAGCGAAGGAACTCGGCGGCAGAAACGTTACAGTAAACGCCGTTGCTCCCGGATTTGTTGAAACGGAAATGACTCATCAACTGACTGACGAGCAGAGGGCGGCGTTCCTTACGGTTATACCGCTGAAACGTCCTTCGAAGCCGTCTGAAATTGCAGGCGTTGTAACGTTCCTCGCGTCTCCGAAAGCCGACTATATTACCGGACAGGTAATTATGGTTGACGGCGGAATGGTTATGTAAGTGCAGTCTTACTCAAATAAAAATATATGAACAATAAAGTTGTATGGGTTACCGGCGCGTCGACCGGGATTGGCAAGGAAATCGCAATGGCGTTTTCCAGAGCAGGATACATCGTCGTTGTAACGGGCAGGAGAAAATCAAGGCTGGTTAACCTTGCGGGCGAGATAAAGTTCGCGGGCAGGGAAGCATCAGCCCTCGTCTGTAATGTCGCGTCCGAAAGGTCCGTTCAATCCACAACTAAACGCATTCTGGAGAAGTACGGCAGGATTGACTGCCTTATAAACAACGCGGGCGTTACTGTGTTCAAGAGTTTGCTTGAAACCAAGGTTATGGATTACGATTACGTTATGGATATTAATCTGCGGGGAGCATTTCTCTGCATGAAATCGGTGCTTAATAAAATGGTTAAGATGAAGAAGGGGCACATAATCAATATACTCTCCGTAGCCGCGAACACGGTTCTCGACAACAGCGCGATTTACGCCTGCTCGAAAGCCGGGCTGCTCGCGCTTTCAAATTCCGCGAGAAAAGAAGTCAGAAAATATAACATCAAAATTACAAACATACTTCCCGGCGCCGTGGAAACGGCAATGTGGGACGCCCGCACGCGTCAGAAATACAAAAACCGCATGATGAACCCGGAAGACGTGGCGGCGATGGCTCTTAAAGTCTTCGAGATGCCCAAAAAGGTGATGGTCGAAGATATTATTATGAGACCGCAAAAAGGGGATTTGTAATTGGAAATCGGATTCTGGCACTGGTTCTTTTTTCTTCTGTTCCTTGTCGTGATGCTCGCTCTCGACCTCGGCATCTTCAACAGAAAGAAACATGAAATCCATATAAAGGAAGCCCTTATATGGAGCGGTGTCTGGATATCACTTGCCCTTATTTTCAACCTCGGTGTTTTTTATCTCTGGGACCATCATAAAGCGCTGGAATTCTTCACAGGCTATATTCTTGAAAAGTCTCTGAGCGTCGACAACATATTTGTGTTCATACTTCTGTTCAGGTTTTTCGACGTGCCGAAACGATACCAGCACAAGGTTCTTTATTGGGGGATATTCGGCGCTCTTATCATGAGGGCGGTTCTTATTGTCATCGGCGCCGCGCTTATAGTTAAATTCTGGTGGGTGATGCTTATATTCGGCGCGTTCCTTATCGTAGCGGGATTGAAGATGGCTTTTCAGAAAGACGAGGCGGTGCATCCCGAAAAAAATCCTGTCGTGAAATTCGTGAAAAGGTTTCTTCCCGTCACTCAGGAATACCACCGCGACAAATTTTTTATTAAAAAGAACGGACTTTACGCGACTCCGCTGCTTATTGTCATGATAGTCGTTGAAACATCGGACCTTGTGTTCGCGCTCGATTCTATACCCGCGATACTCGCGATAACGCACGATACATTCATTGTGTTTACATCAAACGCGCTGGCGATACTCGGCCTCCGAGCCTTGTATTTCGCGCTTTCCGGCGTAATGGATAAGTTCTATTACCTGAAAACGGGTTTGTCTGTGATACTTGTATTCATCGGCATGAAAATGCTGCTGTCAGGCGTTCTGCACATATCAACATTATTCTCACTGCTCGTAATCGTCGCGATACTCGTCGTATCGGTAATCGCGTCTCTTGTGAGAACAAAAAGACTGACATAAAAGTCCGGCATAAAAGACTGCCATAAAAGACTGCCATAAAAGACTGCTATAAAAGACTGCTATAAAAGACTGCTATAAAAGACTGCTATAAAAGACTGCCATAAAAGTCCGACATAAAAGATTGTCATTCTCGCGAATGCGGGAATCAAAACCATATCGCTGATAACGAAGCAACCATAGGAGATATGAAAAAGCGAATCAACAATAATTTCTGAAATGGGAAGGCGCGACGAAAACCGTTGAAACGGTTTCAGTACTTCTAATTATCTAACCCACGGTTGAAACCGTGGGCTACATCGGAAAGTCTTGGCATTTTACTCCGCAAGCCGGCGTAGCCGGCGAAATATATGTAGCCCGCTGCGTAAGCAGCGGGTAGGCGTATTTAGTGATGATAAAACCGTTTTAACGGTTTCTTATAATTAGCTTATTTTATTGTATCAAATAATACAAAAACTTTTTTATATTTGATTTGTATTTTTTATATTTGATTTTTGATATTTGATATTTGGTTTGGCTTACTGCTGCTTATTCGTCCTCTTCAGAAACTCTATGATATGCTCGTCTTTTGAAGCGAATAATTCCTGAGGTGTGCCTGAGAAGTAAACAACGCCGCCTTCCATCATAACAACGCGTTTCGCGACTTCAATGACGCTGAATATATCGTGCGTAACGATAATGGATGTGACTTTAAGCTTATCAGAAAGGTCGCGTATAAGTTCGTCAATGTTGTCGCTCATAACCGGGTCGAGTCCCGTGGTGGGTTCGTCATAAAGAATGTATTCAGGATTGTCCGCGATGGCTCTGGCGAGCGAAACTCTTTTTTTCATTCCGCCGGAAAGGTCCGACGGACTCATGTTCTGCGTACCGGGAAGTCCGACGAGATCGAGTTTCTCCGCGACGATTTTCGATATCTCATCGTCTTTGAACCTTTTATTCTCGCGAAGTCCCAGTCCGACGTTTTCTTCTACGGTCATAGAATCGAAAAGCGCGGCACCCTGAAAAAGAAATCCGAACTTCTTACGCATAGCGTAAAGTTCCTTCTGATTCAGATTGACAATATTCTGTCCTTCAATACATACTTCGCCTTTGTCGGGTTTGAGCAAACCTACAATATGCTTAAGCATTACGGATTTTCCGCAGCCGCTCTTGCCGATAATAACCAGCGTTTCGCCCTTATTGATTGTCAGATTTACGCCGTTAAGGACCTTTTTATCTCCGAAACTCTTGTATACATTCTTCAACTCTATCATGCATAAATTTACGTTTTTCAGGAATTAAAAAGAATCTAGTAATTAGTGGCACACAGAAAGTACGGATGCAACAGATAAGAGCGGATAGAGCAATTTAGATATACTCTGACGCCGTCATTCCTGCCCGCCGCGGCTGACTCTAATAAGAAATCCGGTAATTATACGATTAGTAAATCTGCGTCAATTTCCTCTTTCCAATGAAACAGGCGATACATACTTTTTATGCGATGCATAAGCCGGTATTTCCGGCGGTATATATGTTCCGCGGTTGTAAAAAATTTTTTGAAAAAACCTTTTTTTGTGCAATCATTTTTCAGCATAAGTACTGAACTCGTAAATATTTTTTCTTTGCAATTTGCAAAATGCTTTTTTATCTCACTGTTATTGCTTTATTTACGAGCCTTGTGGTCATTTTTTTCAGATATTACCGCTGAATTATTTATATTTGTACTGTAATTTTGTTCTTTGATATCGTCGGTTTGTAGTCGTAATCTTTTTACTTATAGTAAATGCAAATTATCTTCGATATACATGTCATATAAATATATCACAATAAATTACTAAATCTCATTACTTTGATAAACCAAATATACTCATCTGACACTTCTATGACATGATTTTTGAAAAATCGATAACCGGATACTGTTTTTTCAATGTTTTCGCGGCACTATTAGGACACTTTCTGTGAAACTAATGTCATTCATTTGATATGTTGTGTCATTATAAATTGTTAGTAACATGGCTCTATTTTGATAATTTATGAGAATATTTGATAGGTTTTTCGAAATATTTTTCTCTGTTTTGTTTTTTCAATAACATAGCAGTACATGAAGTGATAAAACCTATCATTATTGAGAATTTTTGATAGGATTTTATCATTTTATTCTCAATGTTTCGTCTGCCCTGATTATATTTTGTAGTGTTGTGTATTAAACTGATACGCAGGTCGAAGACCTGCCCGCTAATTTTTCTTCATGCACTGATGCGTTAGGTGGCAGTACAAGTTTCTCTGCTGGCGTATAGTAAAAAATTATCAAGTTATGATAATATTCCGGAGTTCTTTATTCCAATATTATCCGCATGACGTGAAAAAATTTAGAATTATTAATAAGTAAGACAAAAATTATTGATTTTGAATAATTAAAAACTTAACTTATAAGTGAAGTTCAGAATAGTTGAAATACTTAAGGGAAGGCGGGCTAAAATTCATTCGATGATTATTGATGATGCTGAAAAACATGGATTAAAACAATTTTACGATGAGTTTATTGAAACGAATAATAAAGAAGTGAACTTTTTTATGGATACATTAGAGAAAATCGGAAGAATTGGAATAAAAGACGGTTTCTTCGAAGACCAAGGCGGAAATTCAATTTATAGATTAAAAAACATTCCAACAAACAAGAAGGACAAACCACAATTAAGATTATACTGCATCAAATGGGGCTCTATGTGTTTAATTATCGGCGGCGGAGGTAAAAAACCGGATGACAAGAGAGCATGGCAGGAAGCACCTGAACTCAGGAGAATAAATGAATTATTGTCAAAGATTGATAACTACTTATACGAAAACAACCTCAATATAGATGCAGCATGTCAAAACAATACAACATTCGAAATTGAAGATTGAATTATGGACAATTTTTTCAAAGAAATATTAAAGAAAATCCCAAAGAAAATCAGGAATTACAACAGACTTTCGATGGGAATAGCAGGGAGAATCGACGAGATTCTGGAAGAAAGAAATATCTCGCAAAGAGAATTCGCTAAAAAGATGAAGAAGAGCGAATCGGAGATAAGCAAGTGGATGAGCGGCAAACATAATTTCACGATAAAATCTATAGCGAATATTGAGGCTAAGTTGGATACTAAACTTATATATACTGAATATGATTTGGAGGATATAAGGGCTAAACGGGAAAACGGGAAAAAGTATTTCGACATGGTAAGTGATTCTGATTAACATTGACTATTTTTAAAGAAAACGATATTTTTGTAGTCTATTCGAAGATAGCTCAATGGTGGAGCATTCGGCTGTTAACCGAAGGGTTGCGGGTTCGAGTCCCGCTCTTCGAGCAAGACCCCGCGATGTCGCGGGGTCTTTGTTTTAGATAGGGGGTGTTTATTTTCTGTTTTACATGCCGATGCGGGTTCGTTGTTATTAGCGTTATGCGTTTTTATCCCCGACAGGAGCTTTAGGGGATGACAAAGAAGAGAGTGGTCTGCGCATCAGGTGAATATCCCGAGTTCTCGGGACAGGCTCTGAAGCCACAACAGAATAATACTTTGATTTTAATTTTTGTATATTTCTTCAATGAATGATTTGTTTCACAATACCGAGGACGAACAGCCTCTCACCGTTTCCGAGATTACAGGTTATATTAAGGAGACTCTCGAAAAGAATTTTAATGAGATTTATGTCGTCGGCGAGATTTCAGGCTACAAAAGGGCATTCCCCTCAGGTCATTCATATTTCAATCTCAAGGACGAAAAGGCTTCTATTTCATGCAACCTATGGAGTTTCAGGTACAACTATCTGAAGTTTACTCCCAAAGACGGCAAGAAGGTGCTTATCCGCGGACGCATTACCGTCTATGAACCCCGCGGCTCTTACGCGATTGAAGTTATGTCTATGACCGAGTTCGGCATCGGCGAACTGCAACTGGCTTTCGAAAAACTCAAACAAAAATTAATCGAAGAAGGTCTCTTCGACGAAAAATACAAGAAACCGATTCCGGAATTTCCCGATAATGTCGCGATTATCACTTCCGAGACAGGCGCGGTAATCGAAGATTTCAAGAAGGTTACGAGGAAAAGATATCCACTTATAAATCTCTATTTGTTTCCGGTTCTCGTTCAGGGAGCAGGCTCGGTTGAAAGCGTCTGCCGCGCTATCCGGAAAGCGAATTCATGCGGCATCGATTTCGACGTCATCGTCGTCGCAAGGGGAGGCGGTTCGATTGAAGACCTCTGGACTTTCAACGAGGAAGCGGTTGCAAGGGAAGTGTTCGCGTCGAAAATTCCGGTTGTCAGCGCGGTCGGACATGAGGTTGATTATACAATCTGCGACTTTGTCGCCGACCTTCGGGCGCCCACTCCGTCAGCGGCTGCGGAAATGATTCTTCCCGATAAGAACGAACTTCTCGAAAGGCTGAAAAATTACGAGTACACTCTTAAATCGGAAGTCAACGACAGGATAGATTTTTACAAAGACAGTCTCGAGCGGATTAAGAGCAATTACGCTTTCAACAAACCGAGGGATATATTAAATGATTTCAAGATAAGGCTCGATGAGATGAGCGAGGAACTTGGAAAAGCCGCTGACGACAGGATTAAATATTTCTCTAACGAACTGAATTACAAGGAGAGAATTCTCTCCAGCATCAGTCCGGAAAAGACCCTGAAAAGAGGGTTTGCTTACGTCGTCAGAAACGGCAAAGTCATTTCCAGAAAGAAAGAACTTACCGGCGGCGACGAGGTTGAAATAAATTTCCAGGACGGCAGAACAAACGCGGAAATCAGAACAAAATGAGGGTTTTTCGCGTAAATTATATAATTCCTTATAAGTTTTATAAATGTTATTTTTAATGTTATGGCTAAAGATAAGATAAACAAGGATTCTTTCGAGTTCGCGTACAGAAAACTCGAAAAAATACTCGAGCAACTTGAACAGAACATCGAGGAGAAATCTCTCGATGAAATAATCGAAAATTATCAGGAAGGGCTTAAATTGCTTAAAGTCTGCAGAGACAAGTTGAATGAAGCCGAACTTAAAATTGAAAAAATAAATCTCGAAAAATAATGGACGAAGTAAATTTTGACATAAACAATACGAAGTTCCTGAAGAACATAGAGTACCCTTCGGACCTGAAGAAACTTTCTCTTCCGGATTTGCGCGAACTCTCGGATGAACTTCGTGATTTTTTAATGGACACTATCTCGCGCGTAGGCGGCCATCTCGGTTCCTCGCTCGGAGTGGTAGAACTGACGCTCGCTCTCCATTATGTTTTCGACACACCTAAAGATAAACTCATCTGGGACGTCGGTCATCAGGGGTACATCCATAAAATTCTTACAGGAAGAAAAAGCCTTCTTCACACTATCAGACAGAAAGGCGGCATCAGCGGGTTCCTCAAACGTTCCGAGAGTGAATACGACGCGTTCGGCGCGGGACATGCCACAACGTCGCTTTCGGCGTCGCTCGGCATAGCGACTGCAAGGGATTTTCAGAAGAAAAAGTTTAAAGTTATAACCATTATCGGCGACGGCTCGATGACAGGCGGCATGGCTTATGAAGCGATGAACAATATCGGTCTGCTTAAGAAGGATATGATTGTCGTTCTCAACGACAATAAAATGTCGATTGCTCCTAACAGGTGGACAGTGCAGAATTATTTCACTGACCTTATGCTGAACGAATCGTACAACAGGTTAAGAAACAAGGTGTGGAATCTTACGGGAAAGATTGAGAAGAAGAACAGCGACAGGTTAAGGGCGCTTGCCGCGAAGATTGAAGGCGGACTTAAAGGAGTACTGACACCGGGAATGCTTTTCGAGGCTCTCGGGTTCAGGTATTTCGGACCGATTAACGGACATAACGTCGTGAATCTCGTCAGGACTCTGGAGGAAATAAAGAATTTCTCAGGACCGCTTCTCGTTCATGTGTTTACGGAGAAGGGAAAAGGTCCTTCGTACGCTTCGAAGCATTACCAGAAACTGCACGCGTTAAACCCGTTCGATAAAACTACGGGTATAGAATTAAAGAAATCGACAGTTCCCGCTTACACGACAGTATTCGGAAACGCTCTTGTGGAACTTGCCCGGAAAGACGAAAAGATTGTGGCGATAACAGCCGCGATGCCCGACGGCACGGGGCTTAACATCATGCGCGAGAAAATGCCGGATAAATATTTCGACGTCGGCATAGCGGAGCAGCACGCCGTTACTTTCGCGGCGGGACTTTCGACCGAAGGGTTTACTCCTGTCGTCGCAATTTATTCCACTTTCCTGCAGAGGGCTTTCGACCAGATTATACACGATGTGGCGACGCAGAAACTCAGCGTAGTGTTCGTGCTCGACAGGGGCGGGCTTGTAGGAGCGGACGGACCGACTCATCACGGGGCGTTTGACCTTTCATATCTCAGGCTTATACCGGGAATGGTGATTATGGCGCCAATGGACGAGAATGAATTGAGGGATATGCTCTATACTGCAACTCTGTACAAACGCGGGCCGATAGCGATGCGTTATCCGAGAGGCAACGCGCCGGGTTTCCCGAAGGATACATTCACTAAACTTGAAATCGGAAAAGGCGAAGTTGTCAGGGAAGGAAGCGACGCCGCGATTCTCGCGGTCGGCAGTATGGTGCACAACTCGGTGAAAGCGGCCGAATTGCTCGAAGCAAAAGGAATCAGCGCGCAAGTTGTGAACATGCGTTTCGTAAAACCGCTTGATTCGGATATGCTGAGAATCATATTCGATAAGTTCGACAAGGTGATTACTGTCGAGGAAAATACAATACTCGGCGGATTCGGAAGCGCAGTATGCGAATTCGCTGAACAGTACGGTTTCAAGAATGATATTCGCATACACGGTCTTCCCGATAAATTCATCGAGCACGGCAAACCCGAGGAACTTCATGCCGACCTGAGACTTGACGCGGAAGGCATTTCGGTTGTTGCCGAGGAATTTATTAAGAGTAAAAAGAAAGTATCGTAATGGCGTTTGAAGGACTTATAATAAATAACAACGAAACACAGACAGGCAGGAAGAATTATAACAAGCATACCAACGACAAGAAGGTTTACATTGAGACGTACGGATGCCAGATGAACCTTTCAGATACGGAAATAATCCTGAGCGTTCTGAGCGAATACGGGTACAATGAGACGACCGATATAAATGATTCGGACGTTATTTTCCTGAACACATGCAGTGTGAGGGAAAACGCCGAGAAGAAAATTTACAACAGACTCAAACAACTTAAGAGCATTAAGCGGGGAAATCCCGGTAGCGTAGTCGGCGTTCTCGGCTGTATGGCCGAAAGACTGAAAAAGGATTTGCTCGAGAAGGAGAAAGTCGTTGACCTGATAGTCGGACCCGATGAATACAGGAAACTTCCGCATCTGATAGAGAATCTTTATGAGACGGGAGAAAAGGGAATAGCGGTTAAGTTGTCAAGAGACGAGACTTACGATGATATCGTCCCGGTGAGAAAGGAAGGGGTAACAGCATGGATATCAGTTATGCGCGGCTGCGATAAATTCTGCACTTTTTGTGTCGTGCCTTTTACGAGAGGAAGAGAAAGAAGCAGGAAGGTTCAAAGTATTGTAAGCGAAGCGAAGACGCTGTTCGACGAAGGCATTAAAGAGGTTACACTGCTCGGGCAGAATGTCAATTCATTTAACGACGAAGGCAGCGATTTTGCCGACCTGCTGAAGGCCGCGGCAAAGGCGGTACCGGGTATGAGGATAAGATACGCGACCTCGCATCCTTATGACTGCTCGCGGAAATTACTTGATACGATGGCGGAATATGACAATATTTGCAATTATATTCATCTTCCGGTGCAGTCAGGCTCGGAGCGGGTTCTTAAACTTATGAACAGGCTTTATTCGGTAGGACATTATCTTGAGGTGCTTAATTATGCAAAGAGTATAATGCCGGGTGTGGGGCTTTCGACTGATATTATTACCGGCTTTCCTACGGAAACAGAGGATGATCATAAGATGACGCTTGAACTGATGGAGAATGCGGGATACGACAGCGCTTACACTTTCGCGTATTCTCCGAGAGAGAATACGAAATCGTACAGGATGGAAGACGATATACCCAAAGAAGTTAAAACCCGCAGGCTTTCTGAAATTATAGAACTTCAGAGGAAGATGTCATCGAAGATAAACAGAAGTCTTGCCGGCAAAACGATGGAAATATTAATCGAAGGAAGAAGCAAAAAATCAGATGACTTTCTGATGGGCAGGACAGATTGCAATAAATCGGTTATAATCCCGGCGAAGAACAACAGACCGGGAGATTTCGTGAAGGTCAGAATTTTAAAATCAAATTCCGCAACACTGTTCGCAGAACAGGAAGAAGACTAAATGGTAAATTTACTGATATATTTATTTCTGATATCGCTCGGATTCCTTATCCGGCGGTTCCCGATAACGGTTGTGCAGAGAATCGGAAAAGTTTTCGGGTTGTTTTTTTTTATCTACTACCTTACCGCAAGCAGGTAGCGTTCGATAATCTCACTTTCTGCTTTCCTAAAAAAGACGATGCGTGGAAGAAAAACGTCGTCAAGGGAGTTTATATAAACCTCGGCATAACTCTTTTCGAACTTCTTTATTTTCCGAAACTCAAGAAGGAAACGATTGAGTCATTCGTTTCGTTCGAAAACCATTCGGCGATTTACGACGCAATCCGAAAGGGCAAGGGGCAGTTTTTCCTGAGCGGTCATATCTCCAACTGGGAATTGATGGCATTCGCTTACGCGAAAGTTTTCAGGTCGAAACTGAACGTTGTGGTGAAGCCGCAGACAAACAAAGGCATAAACAAGACCGTAAACCGTTACAGGGAAATGTGCGGTAATGAAATGATAGAAATCGGAAGTTCATTAAGGAATATTTATACACTGATTAAAAAGAACGAGACGGTCTGCTTTTTACTCGACCAGTCTGCGCATCCCGATTATTCCGTTTACGCCGACTTCTTCGGCCATAAAGTGGCGACGTTCGCGGGCCCTGCGAAAATTGCGCTTAAGAATAAGACCGAGATTATTTTCGCGTACGCTTACAGAACGAAGTCTTTCAAATACATGATTATAACCGAATCGCTGAAATACGATGACCTTGAAGGAGGCGCTACCGAAGATAACGTGAGGATACTGACTGAAAGGTTTAACAAGGCGCTGGAGAAAGTCATTACCGAGCACCCGGACCAGTGGCTCTGGCTGCACAGGAGGTTCAAACACGTTAAGCCATGAAGTTCCTGATTATACAGACCGCTTTCGCGGGCGACGTCATACTTTCGCTGCCTCTTGTTCAGGTTCTTAGAAAACGTTATCCCGCATCAAAGATAGACTTTCTTTGCATACCGAAAACATCGGAACTGCTTGTAGGAAATCCGAATATCGACGAAGTGATTGTTTATGACAAGCGCGGAACGGATAAATCCTTATCGGGATTTTTCAGAATTGTAAAAAGGCTTAAAAAGGAAAAGTATAATTACGTTTTCGGAGTGCAGCGTTTCCTGAGAACGACACTCCTCGCGTACTTTGTGCACAAGACACGTTCTGTTTCCTATAACAATTCCTCGTTTTCGTTTCTTTATGATGAGACCGTAAACTATCAGAACAAGCACGAGATACTCCGAGTACTTGACCTTATCAAGCCGCTCGGAATAAATGAAAACAATATCATTAGACCCGAACTTTTTCCGTCCGAAGAAGATAAAATTAAAATTGACGGAATATATAAAGGACTGAACATCAGTTCGAAGAGCGAACTTGTATGCATCGCCCCGGGTTCGGTTTGGTTCACGAAGAGATTCCCAAAGGAAAAATTCATAAGGCTCATTAACCTGTGCGAAAAGGATAATTTCAGGATTGCTCTTATCGGCGGTCCGGATGACGCACCCTTATGTGACGACATAATTAAAAATACGACTAACAATAACGTCTATAGTTTCGCCGGGAAACTTACGATGCTGCAGTCCGCCGAACTCATTAAAAGGAGTTCCGCGCTTGTTACGAATGATTCGGCTCCGCTTCATCTCGGTAACGCGGTAGGAACAAAAGTGATTGCGCTGTTCGGTTCAACGGTCAGGGACTTCGGATTTTACCCGGCAGGGGACGGGGATAAAGTCTTCGAAATCAACGGGCTTGCATGCAGGCCCTGCACGAATCACGGGAAAAAAGAGTGCAAAATAAAATCATTCGACTGCATGAATCTTATCAGGGAAGAAGATATATACGCGGAAATAAAAAAGTCTATTTAATCTTTCCGAGTATCCTCATTACGAACTTTCCGAGCATGTCGAACTCAAGATTGACTTTGTCGCCTTTCTTCAGGTACCTGAAATTAGTGGCGCTGAATGTATGCGGAATGATGGCAACCTTGATGACAACGCTTTTGGCGGTTTCTTTTATACCCGCAACAGTAAGGCTTATTCCGTTTATTGAAATTGAGCCGACGTAAATTAGGTTCTTCTTGTATTTAAGGGGGAACTCAAAGTAAAATTCCCAACTGTCTTTGAGTTTCTTGATATTGTGTACCTTGCCTGTCGTGTCCACGTGTCCCTGGACGATATGCCCGTCAAGATTTTCGTGAAGTTTCATCGGCTTTTCAAGGTTAACGAAAGAACCGGTTATCAGGTCTCCGAGATTTGTCTTGCTGAGCGATTCATTAACGGTGGTAAATTCAAATTTGCCGTCTTTAATTGAGGTTATAGTCATGCAGGCGCCGTTAATCGCTATGCTGTCGCCTTTGCGCCTGTCTTTGAGATAATTCTTAGTCTGAGGGTGAACCAGAAAAACTATGCTGTCGCCCCGCGGGGTTATTTTCACTACTTTTCCTGTGCTTGTAACTATTCCTGTGAACATTATTATTTGTTTTTATAATTTAATACGATGTCGTTATCAAGCCTGATAACTTTGTTCAAAATTAATTCTTTCGCTTTCGTTATTCTATCTAATTTAAAATCCTGATAAGGCGATATTCCGCGGCCGATTATCTTCGGAGCCACGAAAGCGTAAACTTCATCGAATAGTCCTTCCTTTACAAATCCTGACAGTGTCTTGCTTCCGCCTTCAATCAACAGACTGTAAATTTTCTCTTTTATAAGTTTCCTGCACAAATCATTGAGGTCAAGAGCGTACTTATTCTCACGGACTCCAATATATTCTGCGCCGGGGTATTTCCTGAATCCTTTATGTTTTGAAGAATGAATAATTATCGTTCTTGATGCCTTATCCGTGAAGATTTTAAGTCCTTTTCCGAGTTTCAGGTCTTTGTCAATAACTATTCTGACCGGATTTTTCGGACGCCGGTTAAGCCTTGCGGTTAGTTCGGGATTATCTTTTTCAGCCGTATTTCTGCCGATTAATATGCCGTCGCAAATACTTCTCAATTCGTGGGCTAACTTTCTTGATTTTATGTTAGTTATCCATTTGGAACTAAAGTTGTCTAAAGCTATTTTCCCGTCGATGCTTTGCGCTGTCTTTAAAATAATGTACGGCCTTTTCTGAGTAATAACGGTTGTGAAAACTCTGTTAAGTTCGCGGCATTGAGATTCGAGCACACCGGTAGTTACTTTAATTCCTTTGCCTCTGAGTTTCCTGATGCCTTTGCCTGCAACGAGCGGGTTTGGGTCTGTCATGCCTACGACCACTTCTTTGATTTGCTCCTTAATAATCAGGTCAGTGCAGGGTGGAGTCTTGCCGTAATGCGAACAAGGCTCGAGGTTTACGAATAAAGCCGCGCCTTTTAGGTTATATCCGTTCATTTTAGCATCATTGACAGCATTTACTTCGGCATGAGGTCCTCCGAACTGTTTGTGATATCCTTTGCCGATGACTTTGCCGTCTTTCATAATTATGCACCCGACCATCGGGTTCGGCAAAACCTTGCCTTTCTTAGCAAGAGTGAGACAGTTTTTCATTATTTTCTCTTCGAAAGTCATCTTGTCTTTTTCTTCAGATTGGTTAATATGCTGTCATGCGATTCCCTGTGATAAATATAAGTCGGCGAAATGAATTTTTCCACTTTAAATTTCTTTTCGGCTCTTTTTACGAAATCCGAATCATGGGAATAAACATTCCTGAATCCGCCGAGCTGCCTGAACACATGTTCTTTGCCGAATAGAGTTGCGCCTATAATACAATCGTCAAGATGTATCAGTTTATTTTGGTTCTTCGCGTCGGGGACCCACATGTCGTCTTCTTTCCCGATGAGCGCAGCGTTGCTGTAGATTAAATCCGTGTGCTTATTCTTTTTAAAGAAGGATATTCTTGTGCTTAAATGATTTTTCGCAAACTCGTCGTCCGAATCGAGAAAAGTTATGAATTTCCCTGAGGACATACGGATGCCCGCATTAAGCGAGAGTTGTGTTTTGCGGTTTGAATGTCTTGCATATTTAATTCTGTAATCAATATTAATAAGCCTGAAAATTTCTTTATAAGCATCGTCGCTGCTACCGTCATCGACAATAATCAATTCGAAATCCTGATACGACTGATTAAGCACGGAATCAATCGCTCTTAAAAGAAGTTTCTTTCTGTTGTAATAAGTTATTACGATACTTATTACGGGGGCTTTATAGATACGGGGTTTGAGCATTACACGGCAACGCCTCTTCTTATCCACTGTTTCGGGTCAAGAGGGGATTCGTTTTTTCTGATTTCAAAATGAAATGACTGGTTCTCGAGCGTGCTTCCTGTATATCCTATCACCATACCGGTTTTAACCGATTCGCCTTTCTGAACCATGATTTTGCCGAGAGTTCCGTAAACTGTCCTGTAGTCATTGGCGTGTCTGATTATAATCACGGTCCGGAATGAGGGAATAACCTCAATACTTTCGACGATACCGTCGGCTACGCAGAGCACCTCGCTGTTTTCCGCTATTGAAACATCGATACCGTTATTCATCGATATCGTCCCTGTTTGCTGATTAGTGTACCGTCCGAAATCCTTAATTATGTCTATGCTGTTAACAGGAATAATAAGCCTGCCTTTAAGGCTCTCGAAATTTTTCGAATCGTAATCAGGAGTGTTATTGATTTTGTAAACAAAAGGATTCTTTACCTGTTTAATCGCGAATTCCATGTCGATAATTTTGGATTTAATCTTCTCAATCTGTCTTTCGTAAATATCCACATTTTCCTTCGCGAGAGCCAGCGAGTCTTCGGCATTTATTTTCTCTCTTAGGAGTATATCCTTGTCTTCTCTTTTCTGGACGAAATATTTTTTAAATTCTTCGCGGTTAAGCGTTTTTATCTTTTTCTTTTCGAGGAGCGAAAGTTCTTCGTACTTAATTTTTTCAAAATCGCTTTTTCTCGACTGTGAAAGTTTGTTAAGGTATTCCAGCCTTGTATAAAGTATCGAAGGGGAGTCGGAAGTGAACAATACCTGCGTCTGATAGTCGGAGCCGTGCTTGTAAAGCCATATTATTCTTTTTTTAAATTCGTCCTTTAGGCGGGCAATTCGTTCTTTCCGGTAAATCAAATCCGCTTCCTGTGTGAGGAGGTCATCCTTGTTGCCGCCGTAGGTCATGTTCGATATTAAATGCGATATGACTTTTATTTTCTCGTCGATATCCTTTACCCGGAAACCCAGTTCGGAAATAATTTTGTTGGACTGCTGAATAAGGTTTTCGTAATTCTCGATATCGCGTTTAAAGTTATAAACCTGTTTCTTCTTATCTTCGAGCCAGTTATAATCGGCAAAAATTCTCGTAATGGCGAGCAGGGAAAGTATCGATATTAAAATGAGCCGTTTCATTTTCCGGTTTTAAAAAAATTGACAAGCAGGTTGCCGGAAAATTCGTTTTTAAAATCATCGAAACGTTCCGGATGCCACTGGACACCGATAATATTCTTACCGTCGTATTCAATTCCTTCAACGATTCCGTCGGGGGCTTTAGAAGTCACTTTAATGCCTTCGCCGGGCCGGTCTATCGCCTGATGATGTGAACTCGTCACTGTCCCTTCCGATTTGCCGAGAATCTCATGCAGTTTCGAACCGGGATTAATATTCACCTTATGAAGCCGCATTGTTTTGTCGTCAATCTTTCTGTGGTTTACTTTCCTTATAGTTTCAAGGTCATAGATAAGCGAGCCGTTGAAATAAACGTTAATAAGCTGGCAGCCGCGGCAAATACCGAGAACGGGGATGTTTTTATCACACGCTGAAGCGAACAATTTTAATTCAAAGCCGTCTCTTTCAGGATTAAACTTTCCCGTATCTTCCTTGTTTTCCCAGTCATTGTATAGTTCCGGATAAATATCCACACCTCCTGTCAGAATTAATCCGTCGCATTTGCCGAATTTTTCAAAAGCATTCCGCTCATTATGATTCAGGACAATATAATCCGTCCCGAAATACTCAAGCCATTTCAGGTAAGGTTCGAAGGATGTTTCAGTATAAGTAATGCCAATCATAAAATCTTTTTATTCTTCAGAATGCCTGTTAGTAAATTATCATCGCACAGTACTTTCAGTCTAAGATAATACAAATTATAATTTTCGGTAAAAGTAGAAAAATTTTTCAACTTAATAAAATCTTTTTCAGTGGTTATGAATATGGTTTCTTTGCCGTAATCCTGTGTGACGGTTTTAATGTCTTCTTCGGAATAGTCATTGTGGTCTTTGAAGGAGAATACACGCCTGATTTCGAAACCGTCTTTTTTCAGTGTATCGAAAAAACTGTCATTGTCTGCGATTCCGGAGAGGGCGACGATTGCCGATTTCTTTTCAGAAAGCCTTTCTCCGTTTATATTGAAATAACCTTCGATTTCATAGCCGGTTCTGATTTCGGGGACGGTATTTAAGGGATAAGACGCGTCTGATTTCGAAAACTTGCTGTTCCGGATAATAAGGTCAGCCCTACAGAGACAGGCGAACGGTTCTCTGAGATTTCCTGCCGGAAGGAGAGTTTTATCCGTTATGCGGTTCTGTTCTGTATTCACAACCACCATGTCGAGGTCTCTTTTGATATATCTGTGCTGATACGCGTCATCGAGAATAACAACGTCGGGTTTGAAATTCTTTTCAGCGTACTTTACCGCGTTGACCCTCTTGCTGTCCGAGAGAGCAAAAAATTTATCACGGAAACCGCAGAATCTGTTTATAATCATGGAAGTTTCATCTCCTGTATCTTCGGCGCCGCCTTTAACATCCTTGCCGTCGAATCCGATTATCAAGCCCTGAGTCTTTCTTCCGTATCCGCGTGAGATGACGCAAACAGACTTGCCTGAATTAAGCAGCAGCCCGGTCAGCATTATAACGACGGGTGTTTTACCGGTGCCGCCTGTTGTGATATTCCCGACGGAAATTACGGGAATTGAAGACTTATACGTTTTAATAATTCGGATATCGAACAGGAGGTTTCTGATAATAACAACCGCTCCGAAAATAATAGAGAAGGGGAATAATATTAATCTGAGAATCCGCATATCAGTTATTCAGGAATTCGGATATTATCTGCGGCGCGGTTTTTTCAACGGCAACGTCATAGAAATAATTTCTAAGGAGAAAAAATTCAGAGAGCATAATATTGCGGTATTTATCGTCATTCATAACGTTAAGGAATTCTCCTATTAAGTTTTCCTTAGTGAAATCCTTCTGGATAAATTCTTTCACAACTTCTTTTTCGAGTATAATATTAACGAGCGCGACAAAATCAGTGCGTATCATCATTCTTCCCAGCATATAGTTTATATTTCCGGCTTTATAGACAGCGCAGAAAGGTGTACCAAGAAGGGCGCATTCGAGCGTAGAAGTGCCGAATTTAGTTACAACAAAATCGGAATTGTAAATAGTCTCGTAATTAGAAGCGGAAGAGATTCTGTTAACCGACGGATGTATGCTGAATTCTTCAAAAACCCCGTCGGGAATATTTTCTGAACAAAGCAGATTAACGCTGCACTTATATTTGTCTATAAGTTCACAGGCGGTTTTAGAAAGCACAGGCATTATTCTTCGTACTTCTTGAACGCGGCTGCCCGGCATTAAGGTTACGACGGGCATTGGATTAGTTTTTTTCTCTCTGCCCTCAAGAAAGTCATCTACGGGTTTAAGCAGGGGATGACCGACATAACTCGCGTCAATTCCCTCATTCTCGAAAAATTTCTTCTCGAACGGAAATATTACGAGACATTTGTCTATATACTGCCGTATTTGCTTCACGCGGCTTTTATGCCATGCCCATACCTGAGGAGTAATATAATATATTATTTTACCTTTATAATTTTTGCGTATTTCTTTGGCGATTTTGAGATTGAATCCTGGAAAATCAGTCAGAAGAACTATTTTCGGCTGGTTGGTTACAATATATTTTATCGTTTCTGATATTTTCTTCCTAATAGCCTTAATATTAGCCGCTATTTCCGCGAAACCCACAAAATTAACTTCGGAATAATTGAAAAGAAGATTTGCGCCTGCGTCTGAAAGCCTATTGCCTCCTATGGCTTCAACTGAAATACCCGGAGATAACTTCTTAAGTCCGTTAATGAGAGATGAAGCATGCAAGTCTCCTGATGCTTCGCCTGCGATAACAAAAACATCAGCATTTTTCATATGGCTAAAATCTGATTGTAAAACCGCCTACACCGCTGACGAATGTGGTTGAGCCGAATGGATAGAAAATTGTATGAACTTTTGTTTTCAAAGTTATAAACAGGGAATTAGTAAGCACCAATTCACCCCCGATGCCCGCGTTTGCCCCCATTCTTATTTCGGTTTCAGAGTTATATACCGTCTCGGGCGTAACACTGCTTCCCTGAAAATAAAAATAAGGCCCTACTCCTGCTTCAAGGAAAAAACTCGAACGAAAACATTTAGGTCTGAAGTAAAATCTTGGTCCCACGCTTGCTTCAATATATCCCTGTGTGGGAGCCAAGGTATCCTTTGGCGAAAGGATTAAATATCTTACTTCGCAAAAAAGCGCTACTTCGGTATTAACTTTGTAAGCCAAATCCGCTCCTACGATTCCGCTGTTAAAATAATTGTTTTTGAGATAATCGCCTGCGGGTACCATAAATCCTCCCTGAATTGTTAATTGCACAAAATCCTTTGTTTTGTAGCCTTTCAGTTCAGGGTTTCCTGTTTTAATAACAGGATTGTTCTGCGGCAGGACCGAAGAAACGCTGCTAAATATAAGTAATATTAGTATTATCAGTCTATTCATCAACAGCAATAATATAAGTAAATTTTAAAAACTTCAAAATATAAAACAGCAGCCCATTTTAATCGTTTTAATAGCTTGAAAATATTAAATACATCGGTCTTAATGAGTATTTTGGCAAGATTTAATTTAATAAATTAAAATATGGGAAGGAAAAGGATTATATTGCATGTGGATATGGATGCATTTTTCGCATCTTGTGAAGAGGCAGTGAATCCGAAACTAAGGGGAAAACCTCTAATAGTAGGGGGCACAAAAAAGGATGTACGCAGCATTGTGAGTTGTCCGAATTACCTTGCCCGGCAGAGGGGGATAAAAACGGCTATGCCTCTTACGAGAGCGATGCAGTTAGCTCCGGACGGTAATTTCATACGCGGAACAAGAGGGATATACAGTTCTTATTCGAAGAAAGTAAGAGAGATATTCTATAAATATACTCCACAGATTGAACCGATGTCGATAGACGAAGCTTATCTCGACATAACTGACGTACTTAGAGATTACGGCGGCGATGCATACAAACTGGCTTTTGCGCTTAAAGAGGAAATAAAACATACACTCTCGATTACGTGTTCCATCGGGATTTCGTCTAACAAAGTATGTTCTAAAATAGCCTCTAAGCATAACAAGCCGGACGGAATCACGCATGTACTCCCCGGAAAAGAAAAAGAGTTCCTTGACAATTTGCCCGTCGAAAGAATCCCGGGTGTCGGAAAGGCGACGCTGAAGCATCTGAATAAATACGGGATATATAAAATTTCAGATATTAGAAAATTCGACAGGACGTTTTACGAGCAGGAAATCGGCATGCATTCATCATATCTTCTGAACGTAGCGAACGGGATAGACAACCGGGAAGTTATCCTTTACGAGGATTACGAGCAGAAATCACTGTCGAAGGAGGTAACTCTGGATTTCGACACTGATGATATGCCGTATCTGGAGAAAGAACTTTATTACGTTCTTGAGAAAGCATGTTCGCGTATGCGAAAGAAAAATTACAGTTCGAAAAATCTGACTGTAAAAGTAAAGTACGCCGATTTTACCGTGAATCAGAAATCGAAGATGGCGGACAGGTATTCGAATCTTGAAATGGATTTTTATGAAGATTCCGTAAAACTATTCCAAATGCTGATGAAAAAGGGGAAGTCAATACGTCTTATCGGAGTTAAATTCGCCGACCTGATAACTGACAATGAAGCGATGCAGGAAGACATGTTCAGAGATGAGGATAAACTGAACAGACTTGTAAAGAACATAGATAAAATCCGAAAGAAATATGATTACAACATAGTGAAATTCGGGAAGACTTTCGATATATGAATCAGTTAACCAGAGGTTTGTTAGCCCTTTTCCATGCTATGATTCCGCCGGAAAGATGCAGAACGTTTTTAATCCCGGCATCGTTCATGTATGATGCGGCTTTAAGGCTTCTTACACCGCTTCTGCAATAAACGAGATATTTCCCGTCCTTATCGAGCGCCGCGATTTTATCCTTAAAATCAGAGGAGTAAAGGTTTATCAGTATAGCGCCTTCTACATGGCCGTCGTCATATTCTTCCTGTGTTCTTACGTCTATTACAGTGTATCCTTCTTTTCTGAGTTCGTCGAACTTATCCACATCGATAGAATCGGCTTTGCCGGCAGCAAACAGTGTGTTATTAAACATCAGCAGCAGTAATAAAATCAGATAAAAAAAATTCTTTGACATGATTCACGGCGAATTAAATTTGTGAAAACAATTTCATCGCGATCGTAATAATGAATCAAAAAATCCGAAATTCAACAATGATTGTCTTTCATGTAATATAACAAATTTACTTTTATTTATGCTTCACAAAAATAAAAAAGTTTACCGCAATCAAAATAAACTTGATAATATTTAGATTTAATAATAAGTTTGTTATAACAGAATCGAATTAAAAATTTTTTTGGAAAAAGTGATAAAACACTTTATCCATTACATGAATATTAAAAGAGAAATGAAAAGTGTAAATCCGTTCGCATATCTGGTAGTGATCTTAGTACTTTTCGTGATTATAATGACGATATTCGCGAGATAATTAGTAAACGCAGACTTTGTATCAAGACGCAACAAGTCAAGCATAGTTAAGAGAACACTCACAAATAGTTTACCGCCAAGCGGCAAAATCTCACGCAGATTTTGATATCAGGTTCAAGGCTGAACCCGACTTAAACCATTCTATCTGCTGCGAGTTGAAAGTATGATTCAGTATAACCATTTCTGAACTGCCGTCTTCGTGTTTTACTTTCATCCTTAATTGTTTCCCCTCGCTGAAATATTTCAGGTCGATTGAGAATCTGTCGCTTTCCTTGATTAAATCGTAGTCAGCGGGATTCGCGAAAGTAAGCGGCAGCATCCCCTGTTTCTTCAGGTTAGTCTCGTGAATTCGCGCGAATGATTTAACTATTATAGCCTTTCCGCCGAGGAATCTCGGTTCCATAGCCGCATGTTCACGTGACGAGCCTTCGCCGTAATTTTCTTCGCCGATGACAACCCAACTCATGCCGTTCTTCTTGTAGTCTCTTGCAACCTGCGGCACCTCGCCGTAATCTCCTGTAATCTGGTTTCTGACTGAATTCATTTTATCGTTGAAAGCGTTGATTGCTCCGATAAACATGTTGTTTGATATGTTGTCAAGATGCCCTCTGAACTTAAGCCAGGGACCCGCCATTGAAATATGGTCTGTCGTACATTTACCCTTAACTTTAATTAGCAGCAGCATATCGTCAAATTCTTTATCAAGCGCCGGCGCTTTAAACGCGTCGAGTTTCTGCAGGCGTTTTGATTCGGTGTCTATAATTACATTAATTTTACTGCCATCGTCTGCAGGTGTGATGTATCCTGAATTTCCCGGGTCAAAACCTTTCGCCGGAAGTTCGTCGCCCGACGGGGGAGCAAGTAGAATTTCCTTCCCTTCGCTGTTGACAAGTTTGTCCTTCATGGGATTGAAAGTCAGTTTCCCGGAAAGAGCAAGGGCTGTAACAATTTCCGGCGATGCGACGAATGAATGAGTCGCGGCGTTGCCGTCATTTCTTTTCGAAAAATTCCTGTTATAAGAAGTGATGATAGAATTTTTCTCGCCGTCTTTAACGTCGTGGCGTTTCCATTGCCCGATGCACGGACCGCAGGCGTTAGCAAGTACCGTACCGCCTATCTTTGTAAAAATATCAATAATCCCGTCTCGTTCGATTGTAGCCTTCACCTGTTCGGAGCCCGGAGTAATAACGAATTCCGATTTAGTCTTTAGTCCGTTTTCAAGCGCCTGTTTCGCCAGAGAAGCGGCTCTGTCCATATCTTCATACGAAGAATTCGTGCAACTTCCGATAAGTCCTACTTTTAATTCCTCAGGATATCCGTTTTCGATTACCGCATTCTTAAACTCCGACAAAGGTCTTGCAAGGTCGGGAGTGAAAGGGCCGTTTATATAAGGCTCGAGTTCGGAAAGATTTATTTCAATAACTTTATCGTAGTACTTTTCACTTCCTGCATCACCGCGGAGGTAACCGCCAACCTCATCCGCGAGTTCTGCAATCTCTTTTCTTCCCGTGGCTTTTAGGTAAGCGGACATCTTGCTGTCATAAGGAAACAGCGAAGTCGTCGCGCCTATTTCGGCTCCCATATTGCACATGGTCGCTTCGCCTGTGCAGGAGATGGACTCCGTCCCTTCACCGAAATACTCTACAATCGAGCCGGTCCCGCCTTTCACGGTGAGGATTCCCGCAAGTTTAAGTATTATATCTTTCGGCGAAGCCCAGCCGTTTAATTTTCCTGTAAGCCTTACGCCGATAATATTCGGAAACTTGAGTTCCCACGGCAGTCCTGCCATAACGTCGACCGCATCCGCTCCGCCGACGCCGATTGCAATCATTCCGAGTCCTCCCGCGTTCGGTGTATGCGAATCCGTGCCTATCATCATTCCTCCGGGGAACGCGTAATTCTCAAGCACAACCTGATGGATAATCCCCGAGCCGGGTTTCCAGAACCCGATTCCGTATTTCGAAGAAACCGTGCGGAGAAAATCATAAACTTCCTTGTTGTCTGATTCGGCTCTCAGGAGGTCGTTCTTCGCGCCCGTTTCCGCCTGAATAAGGTGGTCGCAGTGAACAGTCGAAGGGACCGCTACTTTTTTCATGCCTGCCGACATGAACTGCAGCAGCGCCATCTGCGCCGTCGCGTCCTGCATAGCGACTCTGTCTGGTTTAAAATCCACAAAATCTTTTCCTCTCGCGAAAGCGGCGGAATATTCGCCGTTCCATAGATGCGCGTAAAGAATTTTTTCCGCATAGGTCATTTCGCGGTTAAGAACTTTTTTCGCGAAATCAACTTTTGATTTGTGTGAACTGTAAACATTCCTGATTAAATCGAGGTCGAACGCCATTTTTTATCTCCTGAGTTTTAAATTATGTCCGCATAAAAAAAGCGGAAAGCTATATTAATATTATTTAAAAACATTTTCAAGTTCTTCAATTTTGGAAACAGGCAGTCTGCATGTGAAATTTTCGCACACATAAACGCCGTTATCGTCTCCGTTCCTCACGATATCTTTTAGATAGGGGAGTATCTTTACCGAAACATTGTCGTAATGAATCAGGCATTTCAACGGAAGAAACCTCTTGCTTACCGCTTCGTGAAGTTCCGAAAAACTTTTATCACGAAGGTCTCCCGTAAGAATAATTCCCGTCGTAAAATACTTCAGATTATAGTACGAGCACAGCATACGCGGAAAAGAAAAAGGCACATCCCGAATCTTATCCGCGAAGAAATTAAAACTCTTTTCTGCGATATCCCTGAAACCGTCGTCCTTGAAAATCACATACAACCTAACGGCGTTATCCGTCATTATCGAATTCCCCGAAGGCTCCGCGCCGTCGTAAATATCCTTCGTCCTGAAAATAATATCCTTCCTGCCCGCCGGCGAATCGAAGAAACCGCCGTTTTCCTTATCATAAAACTTCTCTGCCGCGTCGTCAAAAAGTTTCCGCGCGAGTTTCAGCAGTTTACCGCTGAACGAAGTATTGTGAAAATCGAGCAGCGCCTTAATCACGAACGCGTAATCAGTCAGGTCAGCCTCATGCTTCACCTCGCCGCCGATTGAAACGTGAAACAGTTTATTCTCTTTCTCGTTGTACAGATTGTAAATCAGATACGAAACCGCTCTCACGGCAAGCGTCTTATACTCATGTTTCCCCGTTACCGAATAGCCTTTAACGAAAGCCGAAATCATCAGCGCGTTCCACGAAGTAATAATCTTTTTATCGAGAAAAGGCCTCGCCCTCTTATCCCTCGCGGCTTTCACGAGCGCCGCGGATTCATCTATAATCTCCTCTGCCCGTTCCGGAGTCATCTCGAACTTCTTCGCCGTATCGAAAATATCAGCGGCTCTGTAAAGAACATTCCTCGTACCGAAAATCTCATGCGGGTCATTAATCGTATTCCCCTTATGAAGCACGCCGAAATGATGACAGAAAACCTTCGATTTCTCCGCGCCGAGAATCCTGTCCAATTCGCTTTTTTCCCACAGATAGAAAAAACCCTCCTCCTTCACATCCGGCGTATCAGGCGAAACCGCGCTCTCCGCGTCTTCCGCGGAATAAAAACCGCCGTCCTTATCGACAAGAAAATTCTTCACATACTCAAGAGTCTTTTCACCCGCGTCAAGAAAAATCCTTTTCCCCGTAATAGAAAACACATCGAACATCACAGAAGCAATCTGCGCCTGGTCATAAAGCATCTTCTCGAAATGCGGTACTCGCCACTGCTCATCCACCGAATACCTGTGAAAACCGTAATCCAGATTATCGAAAATACCGCCGTCACACATCTTCTTCAAAGTAAACGTAACCATATCAAGCGCGCGCTTGTCCTTCGTCCTGTAATAATGCGTCAGAAGAAACTCAATCAGCGCAGGTCTCGGAAACTTATTCCCGCCGCCGAAACCGCCGTTATCATAATCGAAAATCCTGTCCGCCTGCTCGATAACCTTTTCAAAAACCGAATCATCGAGAACCGAATCCGAAGCCTCCTCGTTATTATAAAGAGTCGCGAAAATCTTCAGCGAACTGTCGAGAACCTTATCCTTATCCGATTTCCATAACCTGTCAATCTGCGCAATCACATCCTCCATCCCCGAACGCCCGTACTTCGCCTTCGGCGGAATATAAGTTGCCGCGTAAAACGGCTTAAGGTCGGGAGTAAGAAAAAGCGACATCGGCCAGCCGCCCGCGCCTGTAATCGACTGAAGAATAGTCATATAAACCCTGTCAAGATCGGGACGCTCCTCGCGGTCAACCTTAACATTCACAAAAGTGTCATTCATCATTTTAGCAATGCCCTCGTCCTCGAAACACTCCCGCTCCATAACGTGGCACCAGTAACACGTCGAATATCCAATCGAAAGAAAAATCGGTTTATCAAGTTCTTTGGCAAGAGCGAGCGTATCGTCATTCCATGCGTGCCAGTCAACAGGATTATAGGCATGCTGCAGCAGGTACGGACTTTTCTCTTTAATCAGGGAATTAGGTTTATTCTTTCTCATTTATCTGTGTAATGTTTCTCATAAGATAGAACAAAAACAAAGAGTTATAAATTCAATTAGCAGTTAACAATTAACAGTTAACAATTAGAGCAGAATTTTATATTTAGAAAATTTGGGGCAATCACTTCTGATATTGTAGTTGAATAATTTTAAATGCGAAATGCATTAGTCAAAGAAAACAATGGATTTACTAATAGAATCATGGGTATTGTCAAAATCGGATTCGAATTGCAGATTTAAACAATTCATATTAAGTTGATAATAAACCGTAATTGAATTAATGAAGGACAAATTGTTGTTAAAATCGAAATTCTTCGATTCTTTAAAACGCGGAACAGGGGAGGCAATTATAATTGCCAAAAATAATCCTGCGATTGATTTTTCAAATTACATAATCAAAGGTGCCTTGAGAGATTACTCATATAATGCTCAGACCGAAGGCGTCAGGTCAAAATATGTTTTTGATTTAATAAATCTTTCCAAGGATAGAGGGAAAATCAGGAATGCTGTAATTAAAAATCTTTTGTCAACTCGAAAAGAATTTTGGAGCTTATTGCAATTGTTTGAACTTGCGAAAATGTTTGCTGAGCAGGGTGATAAAGAAGCACGACACGCAATCTACAAACGTTTTCTAAGTAAGACAATCTCCGGCGGTGATTGGGTGGGATATCGGGAAATATTAGATCTTGACGGATTAAATGGATTATTTTTCATCGCAGAGAAGTACGGAAAACTGATTGCCAAGGAACCCGATTATACAGATGATGGCATGATTGTTAATCAATTCAGTAAAGAAAATCCTGATATTGAAGTTTTCAAACTATTAAAAAATGCGGCAAAGACGAATAAATTTATTCGGTTTTATTTGGAGACATTAGGGAAATCAAAAATAAAAAAAGGGATTAAAAAAAATATACCGAGATATAAAGATATAGTAGATGAAATATCTAAAATTCCAGGATATTTTTCTCCAAGACGTATTAGAGAATTAAAAATCAATGAACTTAAAAAAATAGCGAAGGAACTAATACACGAAAAGGACCTGCAAAAAATTGAAAAATATTTGTATGTATTTAAATATCGAAAATTCCCGTTAGATAATGAATTTATTTTTCGTTTGGCGAAGCAAAGGGTAACATCTAAAAACAGAATCAAAGAGTTTGCTACGGACGCTCTGGTTTCCCTCAAAAGCGACAAAATAAGGAAATTCGCTCTGGAAAGAATGGTGAAGACGAGAAAACCTGAAATATTTACTCGAATTTTAGTATCAAATTTTAAAAGAGGTGACGGCAAAATACTTGCGGAAATTTTAAATAAAGTAAAAGAACCTGACAAAATACATGCCCTCGGGAGTAGTTATTTTGAAATATTTAAATCAAATCCTACCAAAGAATGTAAAAAACCTTTCGAAATTCTTTATAATAGGTTGACTTGCGGAGCTTGCAGATATGATATTGTAAAACTGCTTATTAAGAATAATGTATTATCCGTTAAGATAAAAAATGAAATAAAATACGACAGCTATGAAGAAACGAGGATGCTCTCGAAATCCCTTCTTCGCGGTTAATATCTCTTTTACTTCAATATATATAAATTAATGAATGTTCTCTGAACCTTCATTTCAAAGGTTTTTCGGGAAAAAGAATATATTTATCTCGCTTTCGGCTCGTGTGAAATCATCCAGTGAATATCAAACCTATCCGTCAGCATCCCGAAATACGCGCCCCAAAACTGCTCTGCCATCGGCATAAGATTCTTCCCGCCCGCCGAAAGACCCTTGTAGATTCTATCCGCGTCCTCCCTGCTCGCCGCGCTAATCGTCAGAGACATATTATTCCCCGGCGTCAGTTTATGCCCCATCGATTCAAGCGCGTCAGTCCCCATCAAAACATCCCCGTCGCCGAGAGGCAGCGCGATATGCATCATCTTATCCTTCTCGTTATCCGGAACCCTTGACGATTCCGGCGTATCCCTGAACCTCGTAACATTCACAAACTCCCCGCCGAAAACCGACTTGTAACAATTGAACGCTTCCTCCGTATTGCCGCTGAAATTAAGGTAAGGATTGATTTTCATCTTCATCTTTTTTGTTCTCCTTTTTTATTAAAAAATTATAAAATATAAACCGTAGTCAGCATAAACCGCTCCGCTTCTTCACGCCGAAAATAAAATAATCCAGCGAGAATTTTCCCGGACCGAAAATAAAAAACAAAACAGCAATCACAAGATAAACTAACGCCAGTTCATACGACCCGCCGCCCTTCAAACTAATAAACGGATTCTTCATCACAACCAGATGTGAGTAAGTCGCGACCGACATATTAATCACCAGTCCCGCCGAAACAAGAACGGTAAAAACTCCAAGCACAAGCGCAATCCCGCCGCCGAATTCCGCTAAAGCCGAAAGCGACTGAAAGAACGGCGGAATATGCATCGGTGCCTGTTCAGGCATCCAGCCGAACGGCGATTGAATCTTTCCCCAGCCGTGAAAGATAAACGCTGTACCCATCACAAGCCTTACGAGCAAAAGCGCGGACGAAGCGGCAGCATTTTGTTCCCCGATTTGAAAAAATTGTTTAACCATAATTAATAAATATAACCAACGACGCTGAATTACCGTTCATCCTCGCGAAAAACAGCAACGCGCATTGTGTTTGCCCTCAACTTCCAAAACCCGGTTCAAAAGCCATGCTTTTAATCCGGTCTGGCTATAATAATAGATTTACATATTATCTTTATTTTGATGATTTACTTTTATATTTTATTCCAATAAACAATTATTTTATTTGAGATTAATCTAAATTTATTTATGGGAATTTTATTCGAAATAAAGTACAAAATTTACGGCGGAAAGAGGAATGAATATCTCGAATTGGTAAAAAAATTAAAGAATTTTTACCTGAACAACGGTATCGAAGATTATAAACTCTACGAAGACGAAAAAGGGCAGAACGAATTCACGGAACTGTTCATTTTCGCGGACGAAGCGAGTTTTGAAAAATTCGAGGACGATACCAATGAAGAGGTTAACAATCTTCTTTCTACTCTTGTCAGCGAAATGGTAATCGACAAGAAAGTAAGGTACAAAACGAAAAAACAGGTAGAGTTATAGCCGTCTCTGAAACCGGCTTTGATTATGCCAAAAGCAAAAGAAAATAGCTTTTCGGATTTTTTTGCGAAATTTAAATTTTCACAACCCGAAAAAAACGTCTACGTTAAGCTTCTTATCGCGGTAGTAACCATAGTCATTATCAGCCTGCTCCTTCCTTCCTACAAAAACATTGATTCGAATGTCGATGTCGGAACCATCTGGTCAAACGAAGACCTAATCGCTCCGTTCACTTTCCCGATTTACAAGGACGAAGCCGACCTCGAAACCGAGATAAAGGAAGTGAAGGACAAAATCATTCCTGTCTTCCTCGAAGTCATCCCGTCGCAGGTAAAACTTAAAGACTCGATAGACTCCTATTTCAGAAAACTGGAATCGCTCCTATCAATAATGTCAAAGCAGGACAAATCCGGAAAGAAGAGCGACAGTTATAAAAACCTCCAGGAAGAACTCAGCCTGAAACTGACAGACGAACAATGGACATACTTCTTGAAATTCTTCCGCGGGGAAATAAAGGCTGACAACAGCTTAAAATTTCCCGAATTCGCGCGACAGGTCTCAAGGGGAATCACGGAATCGCTGAAAAATCCTGTTATCAATTACGACAAAACAAAAATCTACTCTCAGAAAATCGCCGTAAAGCGCAGCGATGAAAAAATACAGAGGATTGAGACAGTCGACAAATATAATACTCTCAACGAAGCAAAAACAATCTTCGAGACAACCGTTTCCGCTTCGATAAAAGACGAGAACCTGAAGACAATCGCCGGAATAATATCCGACAACTTCGTAAAGGAAGAACTATTCTACGACAAAGAACTCACAGACCTTGAGATTCAGAACAGGATAGACCAGATACCGAAGACAATCGGGATAGTCCGCGAGAACGAAAGGATAATCAGCAAGCATGACCCTATAACAAAACTTACGAAGTTAAAACTCGATTCATTCAAAAAGATAAGGCTGGAGCGTCTCGGCGTACAGGACTATTTCGCTCAGGCTCTCGGCAGGATACTGACAGTAATCGTTTTAATACTCATATTCGCGTTTTATCTCTACC
>JAJTBN010000210.1 GCA_021286895.1 Bacteroidota bacterium
TGGGTTATAATCTATCTTGCCCGTCTTAATCCTCGACCACTGCAAAAGGTTATTGGTTAAAGAATGCATCTTCTTAGCCGACTGGAATATATACCCTATATATTCTTTAACTTCGTCTATTGTAAGGTCGCTGAAGTTATCGTTCAGAAGGCTGGAGAAACCGAGCAGGCCCTGGAGCGGGTTGCGCAGGTCGTGGGCGACTATAGAAAAGAATCTGTCCTTGCTCGCGTTAAGTTCTTTAAGTTCGTTGGAATAAACTTTTAGTTTCTCTTCGGATTCCATTCGCGATGTTATATCCCTGAATGTCGAAATGAAACTGTTGACATTCCCCTCCCCGTTTATAATCGGGCTTGAATTGAACTCCGCGAAAAACGTAGTTCCGTCTTCCCTCTTCATCCTGTAAACATTTCCTTTTGTCAGTTTTCTATCGTGAATAATCCTGCCGATGCTGTTCTTGACCTTCTCGGCGTCCTCCTCCATAAACCATTTCATGCAGGGCTGTTCGAGGGCTGAAGAAATATCACTGATACGAAGCAACTCAAGCGCTACCGGCGAAATGTACTCAATCATTCCTCTTGAATTCGTTATGGAAATTGCGTCAGGAGTTGCCTTAATAAGTTCCTCGTACACCTCGACTGTTTTTTTCAGTTCCATAAGAATATTCATCCTATCGGTTATTTCAATACCGGTGAATATCACTCCGAATATTTCATTCTTCTGGTTGTAAACGGGATTATACAGGAAGTTAACCCAGATTTCCTTCCCGTCAAAATTAAATTTTCTTTCAAGCGAAGCAGGAACGTTGTTCAGCGCGCTGTTGAAATTCTTCTCAAACGAATCCAGAATATCGTCAGGCACAATCGATTTCAGATTCAATCCCTTTTTCAGGTTGATACCCGTGAGTTTGTGTATATAAAAATCAGCGGATTTGTTAAAAAGCAGTATATTCGATTCCGTATCGAGAAGCACTATCGACTGCTGGCTGCTTTCGATGAGAGCGTTCAGGTTTACCTGATACTTCAGGAGTTCATCCTTTATCCTTTTATTATCATCGAGTTCCGATTGGACCTGCTCGAGAAGCATCCTGTCGTCCTTTTCCTTGTTTGCAATTTCAAGCCTGAAATATTTTTTCATGAGGAAAAAAATGAACAGGGAAGAAATAACAATGAAAGCGAATCCTTTTATGCTTGAGAAGAAAACGTAGGTGTCATAATTGGGTACTGCAAAAGTCAGCAGGTTATCCGAGAAATAAATATACAGAATACTTGCTATGAAATAATAGACAACGACTTTAAATGCGGATTTCTGCCCCAAATACTTAAATTAATTTCAAAAACTTAAATATACCAAAAAAATACGTTAAATATTAGTAATAATGTGTAGTTTTTTATTACAGGACTAAAAAATCCGCAATCGTCTTTTTCTCCATTCAATACGGAAGCAGACAGATTCTTATTGATAATCTTGCAAAATAGGAGTATTTTTAATAAAATTGAAACTATGAAAAAAATATTAGAAAAAACCAAAGAAGCGGTATCAAACGTTACCGAAAAAGTAGTAAGTTTCAAGGATAATTACATCGGGGATGAACAGAACGAAATTATAGAAGACTTCAAGGAAGCAGGCTCGAATAAGGTCAAGGAGACGCTTGAAAGCATAAACGAATCCATTGGAATAATAAAAAATGCCGGATATGAATTTAAGGGCATGGGAGTTTCCCTCGGCTTAAGTCCTTCGATAACCCTTTCATTTCATTATCTGAACAGCATATCCGACGAAGAAAAAGAGGATATATTCAAACAGGTTGAAGAGAAGAAGATGGTGAAGTTGGTTCTCAAACTTCTTTTCAAGGCCGGTGATTTTTACAAATCAATAAATCTGGGCGAGCATTCGCTCGATGCCGTGAACATCGCGCTTGGGCTTTCCCCGGGAATCAGCCTTACATTCAAGAAAAAGTAATCGTCTTACTGTTCAGACTACAGGGTCAAGATGTGAGAACTTTCGGCTGAAGATGTTCAAATCGTCGAGTACTTTCATAAGTTCTTTTACTTCTCTGGCCGACTTTCTGACCAATGCTATCTCTTCGTCGTTGAGTTTAAGTTCAATGACTTGTTCAATACCGTTTCTCCCGAGTACGACAGGAACTCCGAGGTGAAGGTTGTTAAGCCCGTATTCACCGTTAAGCGCCGCGCAAACCGGGAACACTCTTCTCTGGTTTTTAACTACGGCCTCGACCATCTGCGCCGCCGCTGCACCCGGCGCGTACCACGCCGATGTTCCCATAAGATTTACGAGTTCGCCTCCGCCTTTTTTCGTACGCTCTATGATTTCATTCAGTTTTTCTTCATCCATGAGTTCCCTGATAGGAATGCCTGAAACCGTTGTATATCTCGGAAGCGGCACCATGGAATCGCCGTGACCGCCCATGAGAATGGCGTGAATGCTTTTAGGGGATATATTCAATTCGCGGGAAATAAATGATTTGTATCGCGCAGTATCGAGTATTCCCGCCATGCCGAAAACTTTCTTCGACGACAAACCGTCAGCCGCCAGAAATGCGGCGTATGTCATAACGTCAAGAGGATTCGAGACTACGATAAGAATCGCGTCCTTGGAATACTTAACCAGATTCTCCACGACGTCCTTAATTATTTTCGCGTTCGTAGAGATAAGGTCATCGCGGCTCATTCCCGGCTTCCGCGGAAGTCCAGCCGTAATAACTACTACGTCGGATTCCGAAGTCTGTTCATAATTTCCTGCTGACGGAACTATCCGCGTATCGAAACTCAAAATAGGAGATGTCTGCCATAAATCGAGCGCTTTACCCTTAGTGATGCCCTCGTTAATATCCAGAAGGACGAGTTCGTCCGCGAATTCCCTTATTGCAATTTCATTAGCGCATGTCGCGCCCACATTTCCGGCGCCTACTACTGTTATTTTCATTTTTATCGGATTTTATAGTGTAAAATAATTCTGAAATACTTATAAATAAACACAAATAATATATTTAAAATTGCGCATTGTATTTCCCTGAATGCATCGCATAAATATTACTCATCGTATCAGGGGACTCCCGGACCGACACAAATGAGAATTAGGCTTGGTCAATTTCCGGGATATCAACCCCACAAGTTTCAGGCAAGACTCAACTACTGTATCCGAGAGTCTCCCGGATTCATCCGGGGACTCTCGGACAGAAAAATTTCTCGATAATATCCAAATAGTGGATGACCGGATAGCCTGTATAGGGCAGGCCTTCGTAAAATCTTGCACTTGAGTAAGAATAATCAAGATATGTTTCAGCCAGATTCCATTTTTTTGAAACTGGATTCAGGTGAATATAATTAATCTTCTGAAATAAAAATTTTTCAGAAATAACCTCCTTCAAGTCAAATGACGGCTCAAAGACTTTGTGTATCGCCCCCTTACAATTACATTGTCTTGTCGCTTCGGCGGATAAAAAATTAAGGATTTTAAATTCTTTTTCTCTTCTTAGTCTTGAAATTATTTCGTAAGCCATAAATCTTTTACCGTTCGAAATTATTTTATTTACAGGCGTGAAATCATTTTTGCAGAATATTAAGGCATGCAAATGATTAGGCATAATGATGTATGCACTGATAAAAACGTTTTTAGAATACAAGATTTCAAACCACTTGTAAATTTCCTCGTAAAACCCTGTAATCTCGAATAACCTTAGCCATTTATAACAGGTGATTGTAAAATAATAGAATGTATTGTATGCAAGTAAAGTTTTACGGGTCGTCATTGTTTCCTCCTCGGACTAATTTCAATAAACTATTTGATTTAATCCATATTATTTTAAATCCGAGAGTCCCCCGTTAAAACGGGGAGACTCTCGGATACAGTCGTTTGAGACTTTAATTATGTGGAATAATGCCGAGAGTCCCCCGTTAAAACGGGGAGACTCTCGGATACAGTCGTTTGAGGCTTTAATTATGTGGAATAAGGCCGAGAGTCCCCAGTTAAATCAGGGGGCTCCCGGATACAGTTGTTTGAAATTTTAATTCAGGGGTGTGTTAGATTTCCCTTAAATGCTAATGTTGCCGGATACGGGTGTATGCGGTTTTATGAAATCTTTATAAGGTCTGTTAAGCATTCATATACTGCCTGCGAAGTTCTATGACCTTGCCGATTACAGAGAATGGCCTGTTCACAATCGCCTTGTACTTCGGGTTCGCGGCTTCGAGATACGCCTTAATCTTGCTGTTGCGCAGCGTCTTCACTGTAGCCTCGTCTTCAAGAAGGGCGATTACAATTTCGCCGTCTTCAGCGGCATCCTGTTTTCTTACGATAACGATATCGCCGTCGTATATCCCTGCGTCAGTCATGCTGTCGCCTTTTACCTTCAGCGCAAAATGCAGGTTGTGGCCTCGCGGGCTTTTTTCCATCGCGACGTATCCCTGAATGTTGTCGCTGGCGAAAATCGGCTCGCCCGCCGCTACGTTTCCGTAAAGCGGGACGTAATTAACTTCAGCCTTCGCTTTCACTACATCGCCGGAACTCGATTTAACAACCTTGAATCCCCTCGCGGTATCGGGCTTTTTCTCAAGATAGCCTTTCCTCTGAAGCGCAAATACGTGGTCCTGTATCGTACCGATTGTAAGTTTAAACTTATACGCTATCTCCTTTAATGTAGGAGGATAAGAGTTTTCCTCGACGAATTTCGATATGAATTCGAGTATCTTTTTCTGCTTCTTGGTTAACTTTTTTTCCATAACTTAATATGGCATATTTAATTAGGTTTGTCAAGTAAAAAATGAGGTCTATTCTATAATACCGTCATCATTGAATTCTGCGGTACTGTGCGGAAAATCATCATTGCTTAATTTTTTCAAGAGTCTGTACGCAGTCCCGTTTTCGTCTACAACAGGGAATCCTCTTTTTATCTGTTTAACGGATGTGACTTTCGCTTTGTTGAAATTCCCGTTTTTGTCTACAAAAACCTTTATTATCGGCGCTGTTCCCTGAGGTCCTGAAAGGCTGAATTTTCCGTATGTGCAGAAATTGCCGAGACTGTACGCTATGAATTTCTTTTTG
>JAJTBN010000211.1 GCA_021286895.1 Bacteroidota bacterium
CCTCCGGCCTGCGCGTCAGGTGGAAACACCTGACGCCACATTCTTGATTCTTGATATTATTAATTAGAGACTTTTGTAGGATTTTGTTTTGTGAAAAATGAAAAAACAAAAACGCATTACTGTCATGGATCCCGGCCTTCGCCGGGATGACAAAGTAGAATGGATCCCGGCCTTCGCCGGGATGACAAAGAAGAATGGAGCCCGGCCTTCGCCGGGATGACAAAGTAGAATGGAGAAGCATATCGCACGAACAGAATAGCCCGCGTAGCGGGCGGCATATGCAATATTTAGTGGTGTCAGGTGTTGCCACCTGACACATGGTCGGGCGTATGCCTGACGATACAGAACGAAACACATTGCAGGCCTCCGGCCTGCGCGTCAGGTGGAAACACCTGACGCCACATTCTTGATTCTTGATTCCAGATTCTTGATTCCAGATTCTTGATTTTACTCTAATTGTTAACAGTTAACTGTTAATTGTTAATTGTTAATTGTCTTCGCACACTACTACTGCCGTTGCGTATTCGTCGGTATGGGAGATGCTGATGTGGAATTTGTATTTTGAGAATTCGCTTTCAGCGAGATGGCTGATGTAGGGTTTACCTCTTTCGTCGTTGAGTATTTCGATGTCTTTCCATTTGAAGTCTTTTGAGATGCCCGTCCCTATTGCTTTCGAGTACGCTTCCTTGGACGCGAAGCGGCCGGCGAAATGCGGTTCGGGCTTGGCTTTGAACGATTTGCAGTACGCTATTTCCTTTTCAGTGAGTATCTTTTCGTAGAACCTGTCGCCGAATTTTTCCATAACGGATTTTATCCGTTTTATGTCGATGATGTCTATGCCAATTCCTCTTACCATTTGTTTTCTTTCTTTACTATGTTTATTAATTCCTTGATTGACGTTATGTCATAATCCGATCCCGGGTGAATCGTGTTGAACGTGTCGCCGTACCGCGCGAACACGGTCTTCATGCCGACCGCTTTCGCGCCTACAACGTCGCGTTCAGCCCAGTCGCCTATCATCAGGCATTCTTCGGCTTTAAGTCCGAGCCTGTCGAGCGCCCTGTTGAACGGCACGGGCGACGGTTTTCTTTCGCCCGTATCGTCGAAAGTTACGATAACGTCGAACAGATGATGAAAGTTCAGGTACGAAAGTCTGAGCCATGCTTCTTTCGACGGCGCGTCGGAAACGACGGCGAGTTTTATTCCGAGTTTGATAAGTTCAATCAGGGTGGGAAACACGCCCGGATAGGGCTTCAGAGCCGCTTCGCGCGCGGTTCTGTACGCGACGATTCCCGCCGAGATAATCTTGTTATCAACTCTTCCGAATTCCTCTTCGAGGAATTCGTCGAACACCTGCTGGTACTCGATACCCTCGCGTTTATAAATCGCGTTAATCTTCGCTTTCGCGTCGGTCATCGTCATCGGCAGACCCGAATCAATCATCGCGTGCACCGCGGCGTCAACCGCGCGCTCTTTCATCAGCATGAAATCGACGAGCGTATTGTCGAGGTCGAATATTATGGCTTTAACCATTTCGTTTTGTAAATTTTCAAAAAGTCGCTTACGAGAAAGAATGAACCGGTAACGAGAATCATGTCTCGTTTTCCCGCTTTCGACGACGCGTAAGCGTAAGCGTCTTTCACGGCGGGTTTCATAACGCAGCGTTTCCTGTTCCCGACGGCGGCGTAAAGCATTTCCGGTTCCGCCGCGCGTTTATACGCCGGCTTCGTCAATATCAGAAATCCGTTCAACTTTTCCAATTCATTAATGCACTTCCTGTATTCCTTGTCGGACATCATTCCGAAAATCACGTACAGGTTTTTGTACGCGAACCTCTTCAGTGTGTCCCGCATATTCTTAATGCCTTCGGTGTTATGCGACACATCGCAGATGACGTAAGGATTTTTGCCGACCGCTCTGAACCTGAAGTCGAAGCCGGTGTTCTTTGTAACTTTCGAAATGCCGCGCCGGAGTTCGCTTTCCGAAAAACGGATTTTGTATTTGCCTGAAAGAACGTCGAGAACGCCGAACACTGTTTTCATGTTAACGGGCTGGTAACTGCCGGCGAGCGGAAGGCGCAGGTCTTTTACGTTGTAGTATTCCGACGAAGCGTTGAACGCAAGACCGGATTCGTCTTCGGCCGTGACTTTTATGGTGACGGATTTCGCGGATTCGGTAAGCGGTGATTTCCTTTCGCGGCAGGTTTTTTTAATCCGCGCGGCGGATTCGTTTCTGAGTTTCGCGATTACGCAGGGAACGCCTTTCTTGATTATGCCGGCTTTCTCGTATGTGATTGATTTAAGATTATTGCCGAGATATTCGGTATGGTCGATTGAGATGCTCGTGATAACCGAGACGAGCGGTTTAAGAATGTTCGTTGAATCGAGGCGTCCGCCGAGACCGCATTCCACTACGGCGATTTCGACGCCGCTCTCGGCGAAGTACCTGAAAGCCATAGCGGTCGTGGCTTCGAAGAAACTCGGAGTTATTTTCCCGATATCATTGTAATATTTTTCTGTGAATTTTACGACGTAATCTTTCGGAATCATCTTTCCGTTAACGCGTATGCGCTCGCGGAAGTCCCTGACGTGAGGCGACGTGTAGAGTCCCGTCTTCACGCCTTTTTCCATTAGTATGGAACTGAGCACGGACGCGACGGAGCCTTTTCCGTTAGTGCCTGCTATATGCACGGATTTGAATTTCCTTTGCGGATTGCCGGTGAGCGAGGCGAGAGTGCGAATGTTATTCAGGTCGTACTTTATGCCTGCTCGTTCGAGGCTGAAGAGATAGTCGATGCACGCTTTGTAGTTCTTGAATTTCATACATAAAATTACAAAATCGCGGTTTCATGTTAAAAGCAGAAATGCGTTCCACTTCTCGTGGTGTCAGGTGTTACCACCTGACACCAACATTATTCAGTCATTTCAATTTTGCGCATTTTAGGAGTCTAATCTCAAGATCCCCGCTAAGAGCATGCGGGGATGACAAGAATAAGGCTTTAGAAGGGTATTTCCCGACCTGAAAAATTACTAATAAATGAATTGAACTGTGGATTCAAAAACGGTAAATTTCATGTTCGCTAATCCGTTACGAAGTCCCGACTTCTCGGGACGCCCCGAGTTCTCGGGGTAAACGACGAGCGCGCTGGGGCTTCGTAACGAGAAAAAAATAGCGGATTCCTGCTTTCGCAGGAATGACAATTTTGAAAGAATTCCTAACGCTTCACGTTTCTGCTTCGCGAGTGCAGGAATGACAAAACTAAAAGAATTATAATATTTCATTCTTAGATAAAATATCGGTTAAAGGAGCGAGGGTTCACAACCTCAAGAATATCGACATCGATATTCCGAGGGACAAACTCATCGTATTCACGGGTCTTTCAGGTTCGGGAAAATCGTCACTTGCGTTTGATACAATCTACGCCGAAGGACAGAGGCGCTTTCTCGAGACGCTGTCGTCGTACGCGCGCCAGTTCATAGGCGGGATAGAGCGTCCTGACGTCGATAAGATAGAGGGGCTGTCCCCATCGATTTCAATAGAGCAGAAAACGATTTCGCCGAATCCGCGCTCCACGGTAGGCACTGTTACCGAGATTTACGACTTTCTGCGCTTGCTTTTCGCGAGGTGCGGGACACAATACTCGCCCGATACGGGACTGGCTGTAACAAGGCAGTCGCTCGACCAGATTTTCGAGTATGTGATGAAGGATTACGAAGGCGCTAAGATAAATATTTTAAGCCCTGTCATCAAAGGACGCAAGGGGCATTACAGGGAGTTGTTCGAGGAAATTCTTTCAGACGGGTTCATGCGCGTGCGCGCGGACGGAGAGATAACGGAAATCACTTCGGGCATGAAACTTGACAGGTTCAAGATACACGATATCGAAGTCGTTATTGACCGCCTTTCGGTGAACGAGAAATCGAGGATGCGTATTTACGATTCGATTGAAATGGGACTGCGTTACGGCGACGGAGTTGTGATTATAAATTCAGGCGACAAGGACAAACTTTTCAACGAAAAACTTTCCGACCCACAGACTGGAAGAAGTTTCGCCGAGCCCGCGCCGAATTCATTCTCATTCAATTCGCCGTACGGATGGTGCAAGGAATGCTACGGACACGGAGAGAAAAAACACATAGACGAAAATCTGATTTTTCCCGACAGGAATCTTTCATTCGCGCAGGGCGGACTTGCGCCTGTTGGCAAACCGAGAAAATCATGGATTTCTTCAATCATAACGGGAGTCATAGAGCATTACGGCGCGACTATTGATACGCCTGTAAAAGATTATCCGACCGAACTACTCGACGCGCTTTTAATAGGCACGCACGAAAAAGTACATTACACATACACAACTTCGACATCAGGAAAAACGTTTGAATACCATCAGCGTTTCAACGGAATAATGAAATACATAGAGCAGGTATCGCGTGAATCCTCGTCGCAGTTGATACGCAACTGGGCGGAAAGTTACATGAGCGTAAATGTCTGTCCTTCATGCGGAGGCGGAAGATTAAAGGAAGACGCGCTCTGGGTGAAAATCGACAACAAGAGCATATTCGACATAACGAGAATGACGATATCCGACGTGTATGAATATTTCGGCAAACTGAAATTCGAGGGCAACAAGGAAATTCTCGCGGCGCCGATTCTGAAGGAAATACGCGAAAGGCTTGGATTCCTTATGAACGTCGGGCTTGATTACCTTTCGCTTGACAGGAGCGCGAAAACGCTTTCGGGCGGCGAAGCGCAGAGAATACGGCTGGCGACACAGATAGGCAGCCAATTGACGGGAGTGCTTTACATTCTCGACGAACCGTCAATAGGGCTTCATCAGAGAGATAATATACGCCTGATTAATTCGCTCAAGCATTTAAGGGACATAGGAAACACTGTAATTGTCGTTGAGCACGACAAGGAAATGATTGAATCTTCCGATTTCGTAGTTGACCTCGGACCGAGAGCCGGCGAGCACGGCGGCGAGGTAGTGGCGACGGGCAAGCCGGGCGACATAGACGGAGATTCGATTACCGCGGCGTATCTCAGGGGCAAGA
>JAJTBN010000212.1 GCA_021286895.1 Bacteroidota bacterium
AATTACGAGAAATGATAATATGTACGCCGTAATATTTTTTGAGAGCGGGACTCTGACGCTCCCTTGTTTTGTTGTGCGCAATTTAACTTCCTCCCTTGTTAGTTAGTGTCCTCGATTTCTTTTTGTTATAAAGTATATTTAATTATTATCGAACGATTATTCAAGATAATTTTCATGTCATAATTTTTTTTGTTTGCCGTGGGGGTTAGCGCTTTATTGCCGATTAGTCTTCCGGAAAACACGACCGTACAATTTCAGAATAGAAATATTAACCCCATTCTTTAGAATGGGGTTAAAGGATATTATAAAACGGGCTTTAGCCGCAGGTTTTTTCCCCGGGACTAAAGTCATTCTGTTTAATTATTTCTCACCCCGCCTTAAGAGGCAGGAAGATGGTGAAACAATACAAAAGGGCATTAGTCCTAAATAATATAAATTCTGCGGCTAAAGCCGGGATATAATTTTATTCCTTTCCCCACTCTGAAGAGTGGGGTTAGTATTTCTATTCGTAAATGGAGCGCGGCTTTCGCCGGGATGACAAAGAAGAATGGAGCGCGGCCTTCGCCGGGATGACAAAGTGGAATGGAGTCCGAATTTCGACAGGATGACAAAGATGAATGGAGCGCGGCTTTCGACGGGATGACAAAGAAGAATGGAGCGCGGCTTTCGACGGATGGCAAAGATGAATTGCTCTTGCTCTAAAAGTCATTTGAAAATACTTTTTATTAGTGGTATATTCCTAAAATTATAACAATTAAGGAGATTTTAGATGTTCAAACCCATGTATAAATTTGCACAATTTTCAATTCTTTTGCTGATTATCGCTCTCGCCGTTTCTTCATGCAATAAAAAAGAAGGAGCGGGCGACGACAAGAAAAATACGGCCTCCGATTTCGTGAAGAACGACGCGGGCGGCCAGAAAGTTACTCTTAAGATGGTTCCGAAAGCCGGCGACAAGTTCCATTACAAAATGACCGCCAAGACTTTCTCGACCGAAAACAGCCCCTCGACGGCGAATCTGGATATCACGAGCGAGCAGACGATGACGTATTACTATACTCAGGAAGTTTCTGAAATTAGCGCGTCGGGCTACATCACTTTCAAGATGAAATACGACAGTATCGTCATAGTAGAAAAAGCGATGTCGAAGGATTCGACTCTGCAGCAGACCTACAGTTCGAACGTGAAGGATTCCGTTTCCTCGAAACTCGATTTTGTTCAGTACAACGCGCTCGCGGGACAGGAATTCAAGTTCAGAATTTCACCGAAAGGCGAAATAGCGGAAGTGATTGAACTGGAACAGATTCACGACAAGATTTTCAAGGCACTCGGCGACACTTTGAGCGCCGACGACAAGTCGAAGATAAAGGAATCAATGGGTTCGGACGCGCTGAAATCAATCATACAGAACCAGTTCCAGAAATTCCCCGAGACCGACGTTTACAAGGATTCGACATGGAATTTCACGAACGAGACCACGCTGTCGGTATTCCCCATCAAGAACATTCTTTCATACAAACTTATTGACGTAAAGGCAGACAAGACAACGCAGATTACGATTGAAGCGACGCTCGGAATCGAGTTCATTCAGAAGGAAGCGAAACAGATGGGCATGACAATCAAACTTCAGAACGAGGAAGCGGGCGGCAAGGGCACGGTAGTGTTCGACCTTTCGAGAGGATGCGTCGTGAGAAAAGAAACAAACACGAACATCAACATGGACCTGAAACTTTCGGCGAAGGGACAGACAGCGAATTCAAAACAGACACTGAAAACCAACTTACTCGTAGAGTTATTATAATGAAGAATATTGCAGTTATAGAGCATCCGCTTGTCGCGCATTATCTTACGATACTGCGCGACAGGCAGACTCCGAGTTCGGAGTTCAAGCATTCGATTGACAGGCTTTCGTACATTATCGCCTCGATATTCTACGCCGACCTTAAAGCGGAAAAAGTAAACATCACGACACCCCTGAAAGCCACGACAGGCGCGAAGGTGAAGCAGAGCGTTGTTCTACTGCCGATTCTCCGCGCGGGGTTAGGGCTGACAAGAGGTTTCATCGACCTTTTACCCGAAGCGCGGGTAAGCCACATGGGGCTGTACAGGGACGAAGAATCGCTCAAGCCGATTAAGTATTACTTCAAGTTTCCCGCTCTGAAAGACAAGAAGGACGCGAAGGTTATAGTACTGGACCCGATGATAGCGACGGGGGGCAGCGTGATATTCACGATTGAGTATCTGCTCAACATGGGTTTCCGCGACATCAACGTTGTCTCGCTCGTCTGCGCTCCCGAGGGTTTGAAAGCGATAGACAACAGGTTCGACGCGAAAGAAAAAAGGCTGTTTCACCTGTACACCTGCAGTATAGACGAAAAACTAAACGAAAAGGGTTACATCGTTCCCGGTCTCGGCGACGCGGGCGACAGAATTTTCGGCACCATATAACCGGAGGCGGATTATATGCTGAGCAATTTCTACAAAAAGAAGCAGGACGAACTGATTAACTTCGCGAAGATTAATCTTTCGTCCAAACGCGTCAACGAAAAACTCATCATGAACGCGTTCCGTTTCGCGCTCGACGCTCACAAGAACGACAAGCGCGAATCGGGCGAGCCGTATTTCACACACCCGTACGAAGTTGCTCTCATTCTCGCGAAGGAAATCCCGATTGACGACACCACGATAGCGGCGGCGCTTTTGCACGACGTTGTTGAGGACACCAAATTCACAATCAAGGACATCAAGGCGGAGTTCGGCGATACAGTAGCCGAGATAGTTGACGGCGCCACTCAGATAGAAGGACTTACGGAGAACTACGAACTGAAGCAGATAGAGTCATACAAAAAGATGCTTCTTTCGATGACGTCCGACATGCGGGTGATGCTGATTAAGTTCGCCGACCGTCTTCACAATTTAAGAACGCTCGAATTCCTATCAAGCGCCCGCCAGTTAAGGATGGCGCAGGAAACTCTCGACATATACGCGCCTCTGGCGCACAGGTTCGGTCTTTCAATTTTAAAGAGCGAGCTTGAAGACCTTTCGTTCAAGTACCTTAACAGGAAAGAGTACGACAGGATAGCGGTGCACATAAAGGAAAAGAAGCGCGAGCGGGAGAGGTTCCTAAAGAAGTTCATCGAGCCGATTAAGGAAAGTCTGGACAGGGAGAATTTCAAATACGAGATTTACTCGCGCGCGAAGCACATATACAGCATATACCTAAAACTTCAGAAACGCGAAAAGGGGTTCGACGACATATACGACCTGCTCGCTGTTCGTGTAATACTCGACACGACCAACAAGTACGACTGTTTCGCCGTGTACGGAATAGTGTCGCAGATTTACGTGCCTATTCCCGAGAGGTTCAGGAACTTCATATCGGTTCCGAAACAGAACGGGTACCAGTCATTGCACACGACAGTAATGAGCAACGAGGGCAAGCGAGTGGAGGTTCAGATACGCACGAAGGAAATGCACGAGATAGCGGAGAAAGGTATCGCCGCGCACTGGAAGTACAAGGAGAATCTCAACATCAACGACCAGAAGATTGAGGAATGGATGAGGAACATCCGCGAGACGTTCGAAAACGCCGCGAAGGACGAACTGACGACGGGGCAGTTGATTGAGAATTTCAAACTCGAACTTTTCCAGAACGAGATTTACTGTTTCACGCCGAAGGGCGAACTCAAGATACTTCCGTCGGGCGCGACGCCTGTTGACTTCGCGTTCGCGATTCACTCGGAAGTCGGGATGAAATGCATCGGCGCGAAGGTGAACGGAAAGATAGTTCCGCTCGACACACCGCTGAAAAGCGGCAATCAGGTAGAGATTATAACTTCGAAGACGCAGAAGCCGAAACGCGACTGGGAGAAATTCGTAGTGACGCCGAAGGCGAAGGGCGACATAAAGAAGTTTTTCAATTCGGAGAAGCGGAAACTCATCGCGGAGGGCAAGGAGCATTTCGACAAGAAAATAAAGAAGAGCAAATTGCACGTCAACGACGATTCTCTGCTGAAGGTTATACAGCGGCTGAAGTACAGGGATTTTCAGAGTTTCTACTACGAACTGGGGACGGCGCCAGATAAGGCGGACGAGGTGATTGAATTCCTCGCGGACAAGAACAAGTTCCAGCAGATAGAGGCGACGACATTCGCCGAAAGTTCGGCGGCGGCAGAGGCGCGGGAGATTGAGTCTGCCGACAGGTTCAGGAAGGAAACGCACGACACTTCGAAGGGAATCACAATCGGCACGAACGGCGCGAAGACGAGCATACAGGGAATCAAGTACAACTACGCGAAGTGCTGCAATCCGATACCGGGCGACGACGTTATAGGATACATCACGCAGACGGAAGGAATAAAGATACACAGGAAGAACTGCAACAACATCATAAACCTCTACCTGCTCGAGCCTGACAGGATAATAGAGATAAACTGGAGCGAGACAAAGGGCGGCGAATTCGTCGGCGGCATAAAGATAATCGGCGAAGACAAGCCCGGGGTGCTCAGCGACATTACCGACACGCTTTCCAAAAACTTCAAACTCAACATCAAGAGCGTCAACATATTCACGAAAGGCTCGATGTTCGAGGGCACGCTCATCATAGAGATTGAAAACCTCAGCCAGTTAAACGCGGTGATAGAGAAGATAAACGCGCACAGCGGGATATTCAGCGCGTCGCGGTTTAACGGATAGCTTTTTCAATTAGTAATTAATAATTAATAATTAATAATTAATAATTAGTAATTAATAATTAGTAATTAATAATTAGTAATTAGAGCAGGATTCAATTAACAGTTAACAGTTAGCAGTTAGCAGTTAGCAGTTAGCAGTTAGCAGTTAGCAGTTAGATCAAGAGCCGTTACACAGCGATGGTTCAATTAGCAGTTAACAGTTAACAGTTAACAGTTAGAGCAAGAGCGGTTTTATACAGACACACGGAGAAGACACAGACACACAAAGAAGATCAAAAAAAGCCCGCGTAGCGGGCGAAATATTGGTAGGAAGCATATCACACGAACAGAATAGCCCGCGTAGCGGGCGGCATATGCAA
>JAJTBN010000213.1 GCA_021286895.1 Bacteroidota bacterium
TGCAGAACTTCGCTTTCTGTTACAAGTACTGACGAGGTAATGTAATTCTGAAGTTTATCGGCTACGAGCACTTCCCTCATGTATCTTTCAACTTCATTCCAGAACTGAGTGGCTTCTTTCGTCTTCATGCCGAGCGCCTGCTGGTAGAAATCCATGTTGAACGTTCCTGTCGAGTCGACAAAATTCCTTCTGATTGCTTCGGGCAGCTGTTCGGGCCTGTTGTAGATGTAATCGAGGATTTCGCCGTCGGAGACACTGATGCCGAGGCGGTCGATTTCCTGTTTCGTGAGAGTCTGCTGGACAAGCGAATTCCAGACCTGTTCCCTTATCTGGTCCATTGTAGCGTCATCGATATCCTTATTGCCGTTCTGCTGTCTCATCTGTTCGACCTGCTGTTGAAGCGCTTTTTCAAATTCCTGGTAAGTAATTTCCTGTCCATTGACTTTACCGAACACAACCTGCTGAGAACCGCGCATGCCAAGGTAATTCATACCCCATTCAAACACAATAAGTCCTACGAACGCGATAATAAGAAAAATGATAATATAAGGCATCTTATCGCGCAACTTGTTCATGACACCGGTGCCGTGTGTAGTCTTTTGTTTTGTCGTCATTACTTTTTCAATTAAAGATTAAAATTCTGCAAAGTTTTGTTTCATACGCAAAAAAGCCTGACTCCCTTTTGAGGGAATCGGGATAAAACAAACACTAAAATTATGATAAATAATTAGTAAAATCAATGAAAAGAAAATGACCGGAAAGCAATTTAAAATTATGAATTTCAGATTATAAATGAGATTTCGACTTCCAAAGCCGTAGATTGGGAAGAGGAAAGATGTAACTTCATCGTTACGGGGAGTCTCCCCGTTCTTTGGGGGAGTCTCGGTACGGTTTTGGGGGTGGCATCCGGGAGTCCCAGGTAAAAATCGCGGATACGAATTAATTTTTCAGAAGTCCCTATTTTATCAGCACGCATTTTCCGACAGCGGACATGATTCCGCCGGCGAGCAGGGCTTTTACATAATATATATAGATGCCTGACGCGAATCCGGAGAAGTCGAAGTAGCGTTTTGAATAGCCGGCGTATTCCCTGAAATACGCTTCTTTAATCATTCGACCTGTCACTTCAAAAAAATTAAACACTACGCTGCAGTTTTCGGGTATTTCGTAATTCACGTAGAATCCAGAATTAAACGGATTCGGATAGTTTCCCGTAAGCCGGAATTTCTGAGGCGACTTCACGAGGCAGTAATCTTTCATATAATAGTACGTGAAACTGCCGTTGTAATCGGTCTGCTTCAGTCTGTAAGAATAGACTCCCCCTTCGGCGACCTCATCGGCGAACGAATAAGTCCTTATGCCCGATGAATTCCCGCGCGGCTGCACGAATCCCAGCGGCAACCATTCGCTGCTGTAGGCTTTTCTTCTTTCTACATAAAATCCCGCGTTGTTATTTTCGGATGAAGTCTTCCATCTGAGCGTAACGGTATTCGCGCGGACTTCCGAGACGAATGAAATAATTTCGGCTGGAAGAGTGCTTTCATTTCCGACAGCGAATTCACCCGGCAGCGTGAAACCGTTTGCAGACGCGGAGTACGGGCCGCTGCCCGAAACGAACGCGGATGTTTCAGTGCAAAGCGAGCCGTCGTACCTTCCGATGAAAACGTTTCCCGCTGGATTAAATCCTGCATTCTGGTCTGCCTGATTCCAGCCGAGTACGAGAGAAGCCGTGATTCCGCCTGAGGCGTTTTCGCTCACGACCCATTTCTTTTTCACAAAATTCTGCGTGCTTGTCCGGAAGTCGAGCGTATCGGCTGTCCTTACCGAGAAATCGCAAACCGTCCCCGTGTAATTTATCACGGCGGGTGTGTAAGAGGCGTTGCCTACAGGAAATATGTTATCCGCGCCCGCGGGCATATTAAGTTTTTTCAGCGAGCCTGTTCCGTTAGTAACGACGTATGAATTCAGATTCGCACCCGAGACTGCCGCGGAACTTCCGAGTACGATATTGAAATTGCCCGCGCTGATTTTCCCGGTTATGAAATTCAGCGAAGTGAGTACGCTCACGGAAGAAGAAAGCGTGAGTCCGGCGGAATTGTTGATTTTCAAGACACCGCACGAAGTAAGTCTTGTCCCTGTGACCTGAGGCGATGAGCCGTTGAATTCAAGCCCTGCATCGGGCGCGAAGACGCACGACGCGCAGACGACGCTTCCGTTCAAACCGTTTGCAGACGCGGTTTTCAGCGAAGCGCCGGAAAGAAGACTGAACGCGCCGGAGCATCCGGCGGTTTTATCGGCACAGTCAAGAGAGCCGCTGACGTTCATCGAAGCCGAAACGTTTATGTTTGAATTTAACTTCACTAAAGAACCTACAGCAACGTTAATATTTTCGAAATTCAATGCCGGCACACCTGTTAAAACCTGTTCCGAACTTCCGCAGAATGTAAACGTCTGGACACCTGTCGAAAATACCATGTTTCCGTTTACGGTATAATTCCCCTTAAACTGATTCTCGGCGGTATTTGTAACGCTGACACTTACGCCGCTTCCAACGCTGAAGTTTCCGTCGACGACAAGAGGCGAAGTTCCTTGGAAGTTGACGTTGTACGTTCCCGCTAATGATTCGAATGAAAGATTGCGGTATGTTCTGCCGTTCAGCGAGACGAGCGTAACGGTAGTACTGCTGCCCTGATAGACCCAGTTGCTTCCTGCTTCTTTAACAGAGAAAAAATTCAGCAGAACCGCGGGGTTGCTTACGGAATAATAGATAACAGTGCCTCCGCTTTTGATAACGCCAGTGCCCGGCATTGAGGAAGAGACAGTGCCCGTATAGTAAAGGGTGCCGTAAACGGTGATTTCATCTCCGTCGCCGTCGGTTGTTGACAAGGCAAGACCGGAGTTGACAGTTAGCTGAGCGCCTGTTTCGATTACGAGTTGGTTGACGGAAATGTCGGAACTATTGTATTCGATTGTATGACCGGGCAGAATCCTTATCAGTCCTGCGTTATAGTCGGGCGGACTCGTCGCGTTTACCCACGCCGAACCGTTGTAACGGAGCCAGCTTGAAACATCGTACCAGTTCCCGCTTGCTTTCGATTTATAATCATTCTCGGATTGCGGGAATAATTCAGCAAAGACAAATTGTAAAACAACGGCAGTAACAAGAAAAGCAGTTTTGCCTCCTTTGGGGATGAGGTTTTTCATGACGAAATTATTTTAATTCCGTATTAAATTGTTCTCCTTATGCGGGCAATATATAATATAATTTTTTAATTAACCACAACAATATCGGGTGAGATATTTTTTTTGTAAGAGGAAAAAATCGATAATAGATAATGGATACCGGACAGCAATGAAGTTTATACATCAATATCTTAAATGGACCTCTGTTCAAATCAAAAGCACTTATTTGCATATTGCATTTGACTTATCATAGGGGTCAGTTTATTAAAAATGTATTAACCTGGAAAATTTTTTCCGAGCGAAATGACTGATGCTAATACTTTTCTTAATAACTTGAAATTCAAAGCCAAAAAAAATACATTATCTTATATATGTTTAAGGCAGTTACACAAGCAATATGTGACTAACTTAGCGGAGCTGTATTCAAAAAAAGGGGTATCGGGCTAATTTTTTGGATTAAGCGGAATTTTCGGAATGATACCTATTGAGAAATATAAACTTCGGCGAACGGAACATATATTCTGCATACCTTTCAGGTTTTTATTCCCCGTCAACAAAACCGATTTCAAAATTAAGAGCACGTTTATAAAGAACGGAAAATACGTTCTGCCGGCGGTAATTATGCTCTTCACGATGCTCACTTTCGTATCATGCGACCAGGCAAGCAACGTGGAGACGGTTTACAAAGGCACGATTCAGGGGGTTGTATGCGACTCGGCGACGCGCGCGCCGCTTGAGCAGGTTAAGAACTACGCGAACGGCATCCCCGACACGGTTTACAGCGACGCGGCGGGCGTGTTCAAATTCAGGAACATCAGCATGCCGAGAAGCGAGTACTGGTACACGATAGTCACTACGAAGCAGGGATACGACACTGTGCTTTCTTCCATCATGGCGAAATTGGACGAGACGCGGTATCTGGATACGGTGTATCTTACATATTTACGGAAATAATATTCACTCAAATTTTCATGAAAGGCAAATAATTGAAATATCTTGTAACAGGCGGAGCGGGGTTTATAGGCTCAAACATCGTCGAAGAACTCGTTAAGCGCGGAGAAGAAGTACGCGTGCTTGACAATTTATCTACGGGGAAAAGGAAGAACCTGAAGGAATTCGAAAGCAAAATTGAACTGATGGAAGGCGACATACGTTCATATCACATAGTGCAGGAAGCCGTAAAGGGAATGGACGTTATCCTGCATCAGGCGGCTCTGCCGTCCGTGCCGCGCTCGATAAAGGACCCGATAACGACCAACGAAGTGAACATCGGAGGAACGCTGAACATGCTCGAAGCGGCAGTAAAAGAAGGCATAAAAAGATTTCGCCTCATCGTCATCTGTTTACGGAGACAATCCCGAACTTCCGAAGCATGAAGGAATGACGCCCTCTCCCCTATCGCCGTACGCAGTCTCTAAACTCGCGGGCGAGAATTACTGCAGGGTATTTTCGAATCTGTACGGAATTGAGACTGTTTGTCTCAGATATTTCAACGTATTCGGTCCCCGTCAGGACCCGAACTCGCAGTATTCGGCGGTAATCCCGAAATTCATAAAAGCGATAATGAACGACGAGCGTCCCGTAATATACGGCGACGGCACGCAGACGCGGGATTTCACGTACGTGGCAAATGTAGTAGAGGCGAACATGCTGGCGGCGACGAAAGAGCTGGGAACAGGACATATTGTAATGAACTGCGCCTGCAATGAACAAATCTCGGTATTAGATGTAGTAAACATTATCAATAAATTATTGGAGAAAAAAATCACACCTAAATTTGAGAATAAAGCGCTTGGCGAAATTCTTCATTCCTTCTCTGATATACATAGAATAAAAACATTCTTCATCTGGGAGCCAAAAATAAAATT
>JAJTBN010000010.1 GCA_021286895.1 Bacteroidota bacterium
GCTAAGATATATTTTATATAAAAAAACTCTTCGGACTTTGCGGTTAATTTTTTTATTAAAATTCTCTTTCATATTTATATTTTTTCGCCGCGGCGGAAAGGGATGACAAAAGAGATTTCACGGTTCCGCGAATATTTTTTAAGAACTTTTACCGCAAAGAGCACAAAGGACGCTAAGATATATTTTATATAAAAAAACTCTTCGGACTTTGCGGTTAATTTTTTTAAAATTCCCGAATACATTTATATTTTTGCCGGGCACCGATTCACGGGCGGTTTATGTCCGTATAACCGTTCAATTAACTTTTATATTTATACAGGCTTTTATACTTTAAAGAAAATTATTTTATGGAAAACAATCAGACTGTTCCCACAAGCGATGAAAGGCTTCTCGCGCTGCTTGTTCACCTGTCCGTGCTTTTCGGCGGCATACTTCTTCCCATAATAATATGGGCAGTTCAGAAAGACAAATCGCAGTTCGTGAGGTTCCATTCACTTCAGGCGATATTTTTTCACATTGCTTACATTGCTTTTCTTGTAATATTCATAGTTGCGCTTGTATTTTTCATGCTCATATTCGGCGTCGGTATAGGGGCGATAACTTCGAGACATCACAACGACCCGGGAGCGTTTCCCGTAGTTGTAATAGCCCTGACGGCATTGTTGTACATCGGCATATTCGTTGTAATTTTCGCGGCGATAGGATACGCGATATACATAGGAGTTAAGGCATTCGGCGGAGAATATAAAATGATACCGTTTATAGGAAAGAGGGTCTGGGAACACATCTCTCAAAAGCAATTGTAAATTTTAAATTTCAGATTTTAAATTTTCAAGAGCAAATTCAATATTTTATATCCAGCGGTTTGAACAAAAGGATATAAATACGGATATTAGATTGAACCGTTTGAATGGTTGTATGCGAACCTGCAAAAACCGTTAAAACGGTTTTGTTTTTATTGTTAACTCTTCTTATCCCACGGTTGAAACCGTGGGCTACAATTTTTATCCCACGGTTCTCTTCCACAACGGACGTGGGCTATAATTATAAAAAATGCTATGAAAATTGTTTCTTTTAAATTTTCAAGAGCGATGTAAGCGTTTTCCGAAGCCCATGTCCGCCGCGGAAGTTAAAGGTGTGCCAAATAAATATTTTCAGATGTGAACATATATTCACATTTATAATTTGAAATTTTAAATTTGAAATTAAATGAAAATGGTTACGGATAAAATCCGTAACCATTTTTCCAAACTAAAACTTTTATTATATCTATTCTGTACCTTACTTCACCAGAATCATTCTCTTCGTATCAGTAAAGTTGCCCGCAGTGAGTTTATAGAAATAAACTCCGCTGCCGAGGCTGTTGCCGTCAACCGTAACGTTGTACGCGCCGGCTTTAAGGAAACCATCGAGATATGTCGCGACTTCCTGACCCTTTATATTATAGACTTTGAACACAACGTTTCCGTCTTTCGGAACTGTGAAACGAATGTTCGTTGTCGGGTTGAAGGGGTTCGGATAGTTCTGACCAAGGTTATACTTATCGGGTATAGACTGGAGGTTGCCAACGCCCGTTATAGTATAAGCCGTCGCGGGAGTTTTCAGACCATTCTGTACAGTTGCGCCCGTCGTATAAGGTGAACCGTTGAAGAAAACAAAATAGTTCACATCCATGTTATTAAGGTCGACACCTGCTGGTACGGTATAATTGACATCATATGTATAAGAAGAATCCTGATGCCAGGGGCCGGCTGTCAGTTGTATTCCTGTGTTCGGTGTAATAGAGCCTTTAAACACATGGTCATGAACATAAGAATAATTTATTCCTGCGGTTCCGCAGCCTGTATATATTGTCTGCTGGTATACAATATTATTTTCCGTAATACCTGCATACAAACTGTAAGCTCCTGTAAGTTCGGTTAGCGCGGTGGCCGTTATTCGTCCGGTGACAACCCTTGTCGTCGGATTAATAGTAGCGTTGCTGAGTTGAATCCTTACCCCCGGAGCATAAGAGGCATAAGCCGAAACGGAACCGAACCATGCAGAACGGTTGATAATTCCCGACGCTCTGTTTACAACGCCTGTCGGATATGAAGTCATTCCAAAAAGATTAATCATCGGCTGCCCAATAGTATACCATGGATCACTTGTACTTCCGCCGTGATAACACATAACAACGGTGTTCGGATAGACCGATAATATTGTGACAAGATACTGGTGTCCGCACGGGCAGTATCCGCACCATGTACCGGTGCAAGTTTCAATAACCGCGTTCGAACTGTCTACCGTGGAGAAAACCGGGCTGTCGGATGCCTTCAGACTCGAGAAAGAGAGTAAAAGTCCGATTACCAGTATTCCAATTTGTAAAAATGTTTTTTTCATAATTGTAAATAAATTATCCGGATAAACCGGGGAAACAAGTTATTTAATAAAAAGCATCTTTTTTGTTTCTTTAAACTTTCCTGATGTAAGCATATAAAAGTAAACCCCGCTTGTTAGTTGAGACGCATCGAATCCTGTTTCATAGACGCCCGCAGTCCTGTAGTCATGGAATACTGTAAAAATATATTTACCTGTTAAGTCATAAATTCTTATGTCAGTTTCGCCCCCCTGCGTCAGTTCAAACCTGATTTTTGTGTACGGGTTGAACGGATTGGGATAATTCTGATGCAGCATAAATTCCCGGGGCGTTTCAGAAGAAATAGTTTTAACGCCGACAGACAAATCAACCACTGCCGAATATATTTCCATATTATTGCCGCCCGACCTTAAATCGGTCCAGACGGGAACAATCTTCGTTCCGCGGTAATCGACATTTATATAGTCGCCGAAACGCACGTCTGTATTCGGCCAGGACGCGATAAAACCGGTAGAGCTCAGTTTTTCGTTTATGAATACAGAGCCGCCGTCGGTTGAGCGCGCGAGCCACGCCTCGATGTTGTTTGCGCTTGTACCGTTTCTTGAATCATAATACAGTATGGCGATTTTTCCCTGCTCGTTGAGGGAAATCCACGGCCAGCACTGAAGAGCGCCGTTTCCGATAAGGTCATTGTTGACTCTTACGGGCGCGGTCCAGTTCGTGCCGCCGTTTGTAGAACTTATCAGAAAAATATCAGGGTCGCCGTTCCTGGCATCACACCATGTAACGTAAACCGTACCGTTACGCGGACCGCCTGATACGTCAACCGCTATAGACGGAAACGTAACAGCGCTGCTTGAGATTGTTATATTAGGCGACAACCCCTGCGCTATTACCTTTTCGGCGCCGAAAGCCGAACCGCCGTTCGATGATTTATTGAAATAAATTATATCGTTTGTAGAATTTCCTCCTACCCAGACGACGTAAACTTCGCCGTTGGGTCCGATTGCAAGATTAGAGCCCTGCACACCGCCTCCGCTGCTTACCTGCACGGGCGAGAGCCAGCTTTGGCCGCCGTCCATCGACTTTGTGAGCAGAATTCCCGCGGGCGTGCCGAATCTTGTCCAACTGATATAAAGATTGTTCTTGTACGGACTGCTTCCTGTCGTAAGGTCGCACACCATCCATTCTTTATCTTCGTCGTTGTTGTTCCCTCCTTGTACAAAGTTATACGTCTGGAATGTCTGGCCGTAATCGGTTGATTTGAAAACAAGTATGTCAAGTTCGCCGGACGCGGTGAGGGAGATTGTAGCAACGTAGAAATTTCCCGAGGTATCCGAACAAACCACCGGGTCGCTTGCAAGCGGATGGTTCGGGTCGAGAGCCGGAATCAACTGCGAAGGCGACCATGTATTCCCTCCGTCCGTAGAGCGGCTGTATCCGATTCTTCTCAGCGCAGGCAAAACACCGGTCCTGAAATCTCTCCACGCGGCAAGGACGTAATTCGGGTATTTCGCGTTGAATTTCACTGACGGCTCGTTTTGCGGAAATGAATCGTTGCTTAAATCGAGATTTGTATAAGGATAAGGAAGAATAGCGTAATTGCCCGAAGGCGCTACAGGGGGATTAACAATTTTACTGTTTTCGGGATAAAAATCATGCGGAGAAGTGAATCTCCTGTTATTCTGCCCGAAAGCAAAAAAGGGAATCAATAATATAATAACGAAAGCAAAATGCCCCTGAGTTTTCATGCCCAAATTTTCAGTAATGTATATAATATAAAGGAAAGTTTAAAGATTTAATTGCGGACGGTCACTAATTTGAGACTTTGAAAAAGAGACTTAAACGGGCGTCTCCCCGCTCTTTCGGGTATTCCCGGATTGGTTTTCATACATAAGGCAATTTTACCGCGAAGGAAGGAAAGGACGCTAAGAAATATTTTGTTTTAAATGCTTTGCGGGCTTCGCGGTTTATTTTTTATAACCCTTTTTCTCATTTTAATTTATATTTGTTATTTGATTATGGATATTCTATTCGCTTTCTGTGAGGGTTTTTCTGTAAAACGGGAAAACTTCCCGATACGAATAATTCGGAGTCAAAAGAATTAAATTGCTTTCAAAAGTTCATTTATTGTGTCGAAATCGAAGCCTTTTGAAACGAGGTACCTGTAGCATTTTTGTCTCTTTTCCTGTTCGGACTTAGCGCGCACCTTTTTCTCGTATTTTTTCAGAAGTTCGGCAGCCTTTTGGGCTTCCGTTTCAGGTGGATACTGTTCTGATATGATGTTATCTGCTACATCTTTTGGTATGCCTTTTTCGGTAAGTTTTATTTTCAAAACACGTTTGCCTTCGGGCTTTCTCTGTATTTTCGACTGAAGGTAAAGTTTAGCGTAGTATTCGTCGTTGAGGTAGTTAAGGTCTTTCAAAGAAGAGATTACGAGTTCAATAGCCTTCTCGGAAATTTTCTTTTCCTTGAGTTTCTTCCGTACTTCCTTCTCGCTTCTCTGCTTATAATTCAGGAACCTGTACGCTACGCGTTTGGCAAAACCGATTTCGTCGCGGGTTTTTATTTCTTCCGCTTTCTTCGCGTCGAGTTCGTCGTTTACTCTCAGCCCGAACTCGTAAATAGTTTCCTTGTATAGTCCGAATGCAAACTCGCCGTCGAGGAAGATATTGAACCTTCCTTCCTTCTTTTGTTTTTCTATTGAAGTGATTTTCATAAATCAAAAAGCCGGTACCAGGTACCGGCTTAATTTATCTACTGAAAATTTATTTCTTCTTTTCCTTTACCGGTTCTTCCTTAACCGCCGCGGGCTGTTCGGCAGGAGCGCCGTTTCCGTTGAATCCGAGAGCGGCTTTGACTTCGCCGAGAAGTTTATCGAATATCGCGGGTTCTTCCATGAGAAGTTTCTTGAGTCCGTCCCTTCCCTGTACTCTGTTTTCGCCGTAAGTGAACCACGCTCCGCCCTTCTTTATAATTTCCTTGTTCACCGCGAGGTCGATTACGTCTCCCACTTTCGAAATGCCTTCGTTGTAGAGAATGTCGAATTCAACTTCCTTGAACGGAGGCGCTACCTTGTTCTTTACGATTTTTACTTTTGTTCTGTTGCCCATAACGTCGGTGCCTTCCTTGATAGCGGCGATTCTTCTTATGTCCATTCTTATTGAAGCATAGAATTTAAGAGCCTTTCCGCCTGTTGTCGTCTCGGGGCTTCCGAACATTACGCCGATTTTGTCTCTCAACTGGTTCGTGAAAATAAGAACCACGTTCGATTTCGAGACGGCGGCTGTAAGTTTCCTGAGCGCCTGCGACATGAGTCTTGCCTGCATGCCCATCACCGAGTCTCCCATTTCGCCTTCGATTTCCGCGCGGGGAGTAAGAGCCGCGACAGAGTCGACGACGATAACGTCGAGGGCGTTGCTTCGCACAAGCGTTTCGCATATTTCGAGCGCCTGTTCGCCGTATTCCGGCTGCGAGATAAGCAGATTGCTTATGTCAACGCCGAGTTTCGCGGCGTAGTTTGTATCGAGCGCGTGCTCGGTATCTATAAAAGCCGCCAGTCCTCCGTTTTTCTGGGCTTCAGCAATAATGTGGAGACATACCGTTGTTTTTCCCGAAGATTCAGGACCGTAGATTTCAACTATTCTTCCGCGGGGAACACCTCCTATGCCCAGCGCGGCGTCGAGCGATATCGAACCTGTCGATATTGCTTCCAGTTTGGCGGCGGGTTTATCCCCGAGTTTCATTATCGAACCCTTGCCGTGGTCCTTCTCTATTTGGTCAATCGCCATTTCAAGCGATTTCATCTTCATTGTTCTGTCGTCAGCCATTAGTATATGTTTAAGTTTAGAGTTTCTGTATTAAAGTTTGGAATTTCAATTTCTAATTACCATTTTCCGTTTTCCATTCCACCATTTTCCGTTCTTTTACAAATAAACTAATTTTATCTATTATTTTATTATCAGTAAATGATAATTTTTTTGCTTTGTTTTGGGAAAGCTTCTTTTATGGGGTCAGGTATATACCTGACCCGCAGGCCGGAGGCCTGCTATTTCCTTGTATTAATCAATTGCCCCTGCCTTCAGGCAGGTGTAATATTAATTATATAAAACCGGCTTTAGCCGAAATATCATATTTCTCTCATGACTACGCTCCAGCGTAGTCACGAGTTTTGGGTTGCCACGCCGGAGCGTGGTAACCAGCAGAGACATCTGATATCATTCTTGAATATGTCGCCCGCTTCGCAGGCTTTTCTGATTATGTTCTATACTGTCTACCAATATTTCGCCCGCTTCGCGGGCTTTTTCTGTTACATAGCGTAAGGTAAACACCTGACGCCGCAACATTTCACCCCTTCAGTTTCCTGTTCTTCCCCAGCGACTCTTTCTTTATCTCGTCCATGAACTTCAGCATTTTCGCGAGAAGTTTTTTATCCGACGCGGCGAGAATTTTCACCGCGAGCAGTGCCGCGTTTTTCGCGTTGTTTATTGCGACGGTCGCTACGGGCACTCCGTACGGCATCTGAACTATTGACAGGAGCGAATCCAGCCCTTTCAGCGCTTTCGATTCAACGGGCACGCCGATAACCGGCACGGGCGAATAAGCCGCGCTCATTCCCGGCAGGTGCGCGGAGCCTCCCGCTCCCGCGATAATCGCCTTTATGCCTCTTTTATACGCGTTCCTCGCGTAGGAAGCCATAAGGCCGGGAGTTCTGTGAGCAGACGTTATTTTAATCTCGTAAGGCACCCCGAATTTTTTCAGTATTTCCGCAGCCTGATTCATTACGGGCATATCGGAGTCGGAGCCCATTATTATTCCAACTTTTGGTTTTGCCATTTTAATATGAAATAAAATTTATCTTGTCAGGACCATAATGCTTATGTCGTCAATCTGCTCGGCGCCGTCCATGAATTTATTCACGTCCTTAATGATATCACCGAGAAGTACGGAGGGGGATTTCTGCGCATTGGCATATAGAAAACTTTCCAGTCTTTCGAATCCGTATTCCTCCCTTACGGAATTCATCGCCTCGATAATGCCGTCGGTATAAAGGAGCAGCATGTCGCCTTTTTTGAAATCGAACGATACAAGGTCGTTGCCGTCTACGTTATTGCTGAACCTGTCGACAGCGCCCAGCGTTATTCCGTGTCTTTTAATCTTAAACAGTTCATGCGATTCACCCGAAATCCTGTACGGAGGCAGATGCCCGGCGTTGAAAAGCGTGCATTTTTCCTCTTTTTCGTTAATGAGTGCGAACACGGCAGTTACGAACATCTTGCGGTTTTGGGTTCTCCGCACCATCCTGTTGAGTTTCTCGAACACTTCCTTCGGATTTGTGGTATCTTCGAGTATAAGGTGCATGCAGCTTCTAAGCCCCGACAGCAGCAGCGCGCTCGCCACGCCGTGCCCCGAAACATCGCAGATGAATATTCCCGTAATGCCGTCGGAGATTCTGAAATAATCGTAATAGTCTCCTCCTACTTCGCTTGCAGGAATTGAAGTAGCCGCTATATTGAGGCTTCCGATAACCTTGTTGTTTTCCGGAAGCATCGACAATTGAATCTCGCGCGCGTAATCGAGTTCTTTCTTCATCCTCACGGTATCCGAATGCCGTTTGAAATATTCGGCATACTGCCTGAAAAACTTTCTGTGTCTTTTTCTTTCCGAAGAATACGCAATTATAAAGCACAGCACGGCCGTAATCGTCATCGGTATTTTATCCGCCACGCCAAAGTCTCTGAAAAATATCAGGTCTGTGAGGACGGGCAGTCCCAGCACGAGCGCGTACAACTGTACTATATCGCTCTTCGGGAAACGGAAGAACAAAAGCGAAAGCGAGAAGAAAATCACAATCGGAACCGAGTCGGTCGATTTTTTCTCGTCAACACTTACGGTAATTCCTTTTTCGTTAAGGACTTTTTCCTTCTTCTCGACTTTTGCTTCCTTTTCCGCCTGAGTTTCGGGCTGTATGAACGACTGGAGTATACCCGACAGCAGAAAAGCGAGAAGCGAGGTGATTATCAGAAGAAAAATCCGTCTTCTTATATTGCCGGGACCGAAGATTCTGTCGTAAAAAATCCTTATAAGCAGTGAAATCAGAAACGCGGAGAAATACGAATATGAATCATAGTCTATGCTTCCGTCAAAAAGCGTCGTGATGGTTATGAATCCCGTAATAATCGAGAAAATCAGCACGAACGTCCTTAGCGATGACAGGTTCTTCTCGTCCTGATGAAACCTGTAAGCGTCTTCCTTTGAATGTTCGATGTATTTGTCAAACTCAAACGGAGTAGCCATTATAATAAATTATTTTTCAGGTACGTATTCATCGGGAAGGTGTCCGCCTTCGCCGAAAAAGTATTCCTTCAACTGTTCTTCGAAAATCTTATCGGTATTCGGAGAACTCAGGTCGAGATGGTACTCGTTCATAATCATCCTGAAATAATCAAGGAACTGTGTAAACGCCTGTTTCGAAACGTTATCGTATATTTTCTGTCCGAGTTCGCCGGGTAAAGGCGGTTTCGCAAGACCCGGCAGGTCTTTGCCGAGTTTAATGCAATGTACAATTCTTGGTTCTGCCATTTATAATAATTTATTTTTCGTCAACAACTCTTTTTTCGTAAACGCTGTTTATTACCTTCTGCTCTTTAACCGCGTCCATAAGCGCGTCGCGGTCTATCACGTTGGTATCTGTAACGTCAAGTTCAACTCCGAAATTTCCGAAATATTTCTTCGCCTGCGAGGCTGTATAACTGTTCGTGCAGACGGTATATGTTTTGTCCGGGTCCAGGTTTTTCCCGTCAAGTTTGATGCTGACGATAATATCCTCGGGGTTTTTCGGATTCTTCTGCGAGCCGTCAATCTTAATTTTCATTCCGGAAATGATAATCATATCGTAATCATTTAGCGTTTCGTCTTTCATTGCTTTCGTGATGTTATTCGCCATCATCTTCTTTAATGTACTGCCTTTAATCTTAAATGTTACAATCGAATTGCCGAACGGGTTTATTTCCCAGATATCGCCGACTGTGATATCGCCTTTAGGAAGGTCCTTTCTGATGCTTCCCGCGTTCATGAATGCAACGTCGGTCTTGAACATGGAGCGCAGGGCGTCGGCAGTCCACTGTCCGCAGTTGTCCTTTTTCCACGGTGTTTCGAGCGTGCCGATTACCTTTTTCATTTCGGGTTCTATTGCGGCAATCATGCCGTCGACCTTCTCGCCCGCCTTTTTATCGAAAATATTAGAATCGAGAACCGTCTCTTTCAGGAATCCGAAATAACTCACGACTGTATCCTTGTCAATATCGACTTTCATGTCAATTTTTCCTATGTATTTTCCGTATGAGCCGGCCTGGCAGATAAGGACGCCGTCGACTATCTGAGGCTTGAAAATTGGGGTGTGCGAATGTCCGCCGATGATTACGTCAATATCCCTGTGGAATGTTTCAGCGAAATATTTATCTTCGTCATTACCACAGTGGGAAAGCAGCACTATGAGGTTGCACTTTTGCGATTTGAGTTCTTTAATGCATGCCGCGATAACAGAATCGGTGTTCAGCACTTCGAGCCCTTCTACGTTTTTAGGAAGCGTAAGCGTTTTCAGGTCAATCGGCGAAACGCCGATAATACCGACCTTTACGCCGTTCTTTTCCTTTATCACATAACTTTTTCCGAATGTCTTCTGGTCCTTTACCCTGTAAACGTTTCCGCTGAGTATGTCGAAGTTCGCCATGCCGAGAGCCGAATCGAGCGCCTGATAGCCGTAATCGAATTCATGATTGCCGACAACAAACGCGTCAATGCCGTAAAGGTTCATCAGTTCGACCTGCGATTTTCCTTTTGTGATGGAGGAAATCGGGCTGCCCTGAAAATCATCGCCGCCGTGCATAACGAGCGAATTTTTGTTTCTGTATTTGTTGAGGTAGCCGAGCATCGAGCCCGTGCCGCCGATATAATAGTTAATGACTTCGCCTTCTTTCTTCTTCGAGGTTTTATATGGTTCGTTCCTCGCGTGGAAATCGTTCCAGTGAACAATGTTTATTTCCCTTATGTTCTCCTGAGCATAGGAATAAACGAAGGAAAACAAAACCAGCAGTATTACAATGTATCTTTTCATTATTTTAATTGAATTTTCTTAAAATACCGAATATTTAAAAGATTTGGAATGGAGAAAGAGCAGAAGTTAGGAGAGCAGAATCTAGATTCTATTTAAAAGAGCAAACTTCTTTCATTTATTCCTGCAAAATGTCTTTAAATTGAAAAGGGGGTTTCCAATATTAAGGTGTTGGGTAAGAAGATTAAATATTATTTTGTTCTGCCGCTGCTGATAATTTCGGCGCTTGTGCTTACGGTTCTTGTGGCATATAATTTCTACAATATTTATTCGTTCAAGGTTTATCTTATCTCTCCTCAGGCGCGGATTCTGGTCTCGACAGAGTTTCCTGCGACGATTTTGATAAAAGGAAAGAGGATGCCTAAGGAAATTGAGGTTTATATAGACGATAAAGTGACGCAGAAAATCAACGCGAACAGTTTTGATTACACTGACCTCGGAATTCTTAAAATAGCGAATCTGAAAATCGACCCGCTTTATCTTCAGAGCGGCGTGCATTCCATGACAATAGTTCTGAAAGGCGGCGTATTCATTAAGGACAGCAGGATTACAAAGGAGTTCATATACGAAAGGATGAGTCCCGTTCCGGAAAAGCCTTCCGAAGAGCAGATAAAAATGATGAAGGATTTTTTCACTGACGACGTGTCGTCGCTGACGGCGAGACTTAACAACGCGCGCGATTACTATGTTAACAGCGACTGGAAGAATTCCGACAAATACACGGAACAGAAGGAAAAAGTAAAGAACGCCGGAGTTGACACCGCCGTAAAAGAAAAACTTTTCGGTTTAATAAAGAAGATTGAAGACAAGGGCGACGTCGATGAAATTGACAACGCAACAAACTCTCTCAACCTTGAACTTTACAATAAGGGTTATCCGTTCGCGAACCTGATGTTCGAGTACAGGTATAATAACGGCACTACGGCATCATACCTTCTTTCATACGAAATTACAGGCTCGGTCACGCCTCTGCCCGAAAACACTGACAGAAAGGTTTACATTTTAAAAAGGATTGACAACCTGAACATAACGGAACAGTTTCTCGGCATTAAACTTCCCAATTCGCCGTTTTCCTTCATACTCGATGAAAGCCTTGCTCTGGCGCTTAAACGCTGTACCGCCGCGGCTTCCGGCGACAACGGCGAGTCAATCCGTGAAATAAAGCGGATGACGCGAAGTTACAAAATCGGCGACGACGACGCGAAATTCCTGTCCGATAAAATACGCGAGGAAACCGGCGCCGCCGCAAGAAACGGAAAACTCGCGTCTCTTGTAACGAACGAAAACGCATTTCACGAAATAAGGCATCTTAACGATTACAGGGACGCCAAGAGAATCGGCAACAGCGTGCCTGAAGTCCTAAAGTATTTTTATTCTGATTTTCAGGACCAAAGTATATTTAATCTCGACAGTTCCTTCGCGCATGAGAAAGAAATATGCGAGACGCTTCTTAAAGTCAACCCCGAATTTTCGGCGTACCTTTTCGAACTCGCGAAGTCGGACGGACTGAGGAGATATGTTCTGCTTTCTCTTTTTGAAAGAATTATAAATCCCGACAAGGAAGACACATCTCACCACTGGGCGGCGAAACTCATAATATACCTGCTCGCGAAGAGCAACAATTTCACGGATAAGAATCTCATAGTACTGCCCGTAAACGGGAACGAGGACGCCTGGTTCGCTCTGACGAAGAAACTCATCGGACTGCCGTATGATAAGATTGAACGTGACGCGTCTTTTTTGATGCTGAATGAGTACCGGTGATAAGAGCAGAAGTTTGTAGTTATCCCGATAAATCGGGATAACTTTTATCTACTGCTCTAAATTATTAATTATTAATTACTAATTACTAATTTAAAAAAAGGCTTCCGAGGGAAGCCTTTTTTTAAAATGGTGCCTTCCCGGGATTTAGATTCGTCTTCGCGAATCGCGGCCCGGGAAGGGCTTGAAAAAAACCGGGGGCTATTTATTCGCCTTTCGCGGGAGGATTAAAGACCCTCGCTTTCAGTTCGTTATCGATTATGAATAGTCCGCCCACGTTATCGCCGATGAGTTTAAGTTTATTCACGAGTTTTGTTACAGTCGCTTCCTCTTCAACCTGTTCGTCAACGTACCATTTCAGAAAACTTGCCGTCGCGTGGTCGTTTTCCTTTATGGCAAGGTCGAGCACGTTGTTTATTGACGCTGTTACAAACTGCTCGTGTTCAAGTGTTTTCACGAACACATCGAGCGGGGATTTGAAATCCGCGGGAGGGGTGTCTATTTTCGCGAGAACGACATTGCCGCCTCTTTCGAGAAGGAAATTATAAAACTTCATCGCGTGAAAAGTTTCCTCCTGATACTGTACGTGGAAAAAATTCGCGAAACCGTCGAGGTCGAGCGAAGTGCAGTAAGCCGACATTCCGAGATAAAAATACGCGGAATAGAATTCTTTGTTAATCTGTGAATTTATCGCATCTTCAAGTTTCTTCGAAATCATTTTATGCTCCTGTGTTTAAATTGTAGTTACAATATTAAAAACGTTTATAAATGTTGTGTAGTTTCATTAAAATAATTATTTCGTCATGCAGAATCAGTGCAAAACCGTTTTTTTTCTGTAAAAGCCCCTGAAAACGGCTGTTTTTTCCGTGTTTTATTTATCAATGTTATCTTTTTTAGTTTTCCTTAATCTCTATGCTCTGAACATAATCGTCCAAATATATTTTATCGACGATGTCCATACCGCTGACCACCTCGCCGAAAACCGTATATGAATTGTCGAGATGATAATACGGCGAATGCATAATGAAGAACTGGCTGCCTTCTGTATCCTTGCCGTCGGACGCCATTCCCAGCGCGCCTCTTTCAAAACTCAGCGGAATAAATTCCGAGCGTATCGTGTACTCCGGTCCGCCCCATCCGCTGTTCAGCGGGTCGCCTCCCTGAATCACGAATCCGGGCACCACGCGGTGAAATGTTGTGTTGTTGTAAAATCCTTTTTCCGCGAGCGCGATGAAGTTCAAAACGGTGAAAGGGGCATAATAGGGATAGAATTTTATTTTTATGTCGCCGCGGCTCGTGTGCATTACGGCATACTGCTTCTTCGCGAGTCCGTTAAGTTTTTCCGCGTCGAAGAAACTCACCGGTTTTGCCGTGTACGTGTAGTTTTTCCCAGTAATTGCCTTAAGCGCTTCGGCGGATTCTCTGCAGATTTCATAATCGTTTATCTTCAGGTTCGCTTCGAGAAGCGGAACGGTGTTTTCCGCTTTGAGAAAGGAGAACTCGCGTATGAACAGTTTCATCGTCTCCTTGTCTTTCGGATACACGAGTTCCTGATAATCTATGCCGAGCGAGATTTTCAGTTCGTTTCTTTTCGCCGAATATATATCCGAGTTCAGTGAGGTGAAGCATAAATCGACAATAGAAGGGTCTTTCGAGCCGGAAAATTCGCAGAAGATAAGACGCATAGTTTCTTTGTCTTCGGGATTCGCTTTATCCATAAGCCCGCTCAGTGTTTCAACGAAAGCCCTGTATATCGGCGTCAGTTCTTTGCCGGCAATCATGTCGCCTTCCGTGATTTTTCTCTTGTTGACGTACTCCTGAACGTCGTCTGTAATCAACTTCCTGAGTTCTTTATAAACCCCCGCGTTATCCATATACTTAAACGCGCTTATAATATACGGTTTAAGATAATAGCCTTCCGAATTTTTGTATCTGGAAATCAATTCGTCCGTTTCGGAATCCTTATAAATCATTCCTATCGCATTCACAGCCTCTCCGATAGACGCGAGTTCAACCGCTTTGCCTTTTATAAGAAACCATTGCAGGCGGGGAAGCAGTTCCGCTTTAAGACCGGGGTCATTTGTTTTACTGAACACATTTCCCAGAGTTCTGAGCGCCGCCGTGGAAAGATAAACGTCTTCCCCTTCGCCCTTATCGGCAAGGAAAAAAGCAAGTTCTTTATTTTCCTGTATCGATTTATCGAACCTTGTTATTATATCAAACGCGGTGATTATACTGTTCTTCACCTGCCATACGTTTTCTTTATCGTATGATTCCATGAGATACGGAACGGCTGTGCTGCCTGATACATAACCGTAAGCCGTAAAGGCGCGCATTCTTGTGTCAGCGTCCTGAGATTTTGTCAGGTTATAAATTTCCTGTTCCGCTTCTGAAAGCAAACCCCTGTCCCGCGTGTAAAGGAACGCGTGCGCGCACATGCGTTTCACTTCATCGTTTCCGTCTGAAATGAGCGCCTTAATTTTCGCCACCGATTCGGAATTCTTAATGTTCCTTCTCGCGAATCTCGCAATCGAATACGCCTGAGCCGTTCTAAGATTGTCCGTCCCCGCGTTGTAAGTGCAGACTTCCGACAGTTGATCGGTATTGCCGACGGAGCCGAGCGATTTGATAATCCAATCAAGAACCGATTCGTCTTTCTCGTTCTTCAGCGCTTCTGTCAGAGCCGCAGCGGATACAGGCGACGGGATAAGTCCGAGCGCGAAAGCCGCGGCTGTTCTGATATCAGGGTTGTTAGACGAATTTAATTTTTCAACTATCTGCGGTATGTACGCGGAATCGCCGATATTCCCGAGTGCGTAAAGAGTCCGGATAACTACGGCATTATTGAAAGAGCCGAGGTAATTCAGAAGTTCGCCGTTCGGTCCTGCCGTCCTTGAATCCTGATATTTCAGGACTTCAAGTTCTTCCGGCGTAAACAACTGAGCGTTAGCCGCGACAGCGAAAAAGAGAACGAAAAGAAGAGCGGATATTTTTTTCATACGAATATATTACGGTTTATTTTCCAAGCAGTTCAAACATGTTTTTCTTGTATGCCTCCACGCCCGGCTGGTTGAACGGGTTAACGCCGAGCATGTAAGCGCTGACGGCGCAGGCAAACTCGAAGAAATACACGAGGGCGCCGAGATTTTTCTCGTTCAGTTCCGGTACGGTGATTTTCGCGCACGGAACACCGCCTTCGGTGTGGGCTTTGAGCGTACCGAGCATTGCTTTTTCATTAACGTAATTCAGGCTTTTGCCGGCGATATAATTAAGTTCGTCGTCGTTGTCGCCGTCTGTTGGTATAACAATTTTCTTCTTCGGATTTTCGACCCACAGAAATGTCTCGAAAAGATTCCTTGTTCCTTCCTGCACGAACTGTCCGAGAGAATGAAGGTCGGTCGAATAGACCGCGCCTGCGGGAAATATTCCCTTTCCTTCTTTGCCTTCGCTCTCGCCGAACAACTGTTTCCACCATTCAATAAAATAAAAAAGCGACGGATGAAAACTCGCGAGCATTTCGACGGATTTTCCTTTTGCGTAAAGCAGGTTTCTTACAGCGGCGTAAAGTACAGCGGGGTTATCGTCAAGACCCCCGTGTCCCTTCAAAGCGGTTTCCATTTCTTCGGTGCCTTTAACGAGTTTCCTGATGTCGAAACCCGCGCAGGCAATGGGGAGAAGGCCTACAGGCGAAAGTACCGAGAATCTTCCGCCTACATCGCCGGGAATCACAAAAGTCTTATAGCCTTCCCTGTCGGCGAGTTTTTTCAGCGCGCCTTTGGAACTGTCCGTAATCGCTACGATTCTCGACGCGACAACTCCTTTGCCAACCTTGTTTTCGAGATGAGCACGAAGCAGGCGGAACGCTATCGCAGGCTCGGTTGTAGTGCCGGATTTAGAAATAACGATTACAGAGTATTTAAGTTTATCGAGCGCGGCGAGGAGTTCGGCGTGATAGTCTTCGCCGATATTCTGTCCCGCAAAAATCACCTGCGGAAATCTGCGTTTTTTCTTGTGAAGAAATTTGAAACTGTCCTGCAGGGCTTCGATTACGGCGCGGGCTCCGAGATAGGAGCCGCCGATACCGACGACTATAATCACGTCAGAGCGGCGTCTGAGTTTGCCGGCTGTTTCGGCAATCTCCTCAATCTGTTTTTTCGAAACGTCAGACGGAAGGTCGAGCCATCCGAGAAACTCGCTGCCGGCGCCGGCAACGTTCATCAGTTCGTTGTACGCCTTAACGGCCGGACCTTTGACGGTTTCCAGTTCGTCATTTGAAACGAACGGAAGAACACCGCCTACATCCAGCCTGATATTATTTAGTGTGATTTCCATATTTGGTACTCCGGTAGTTGTTCAAATCATTATAATTATTAATAACGTTTTTTGTAATACAATAAATTCAACCGCCGGGTCCGGGTCTGTCATCTAAAATTTTCAATTTACAATCGCTCTCAAAACTGCCTTTAATAATAACTTCCTCCTTAATATCTTAACCACAATCAAACACAATCTATGCACATTATTGACTGGTCAATCGTCGTAATATATTTCATCATTAATCTTCTCATCGGATTTTACTATTACAAGAAAGCGGGCGGCAACACGGAAAATTTCTTTCTTTCGGGAAGGAAGATGACATGGTGGCTCGCGGGGCTTTCGATGGTGGCGACAACTTTCGCGGCCGACACTCCGCTTGCTGTCACCGAACTCGTAGGACAGAGCGGTATCGCGGGCAACTGGCTGTGGTGGAATATGATGTTCGGAGGCATGCTGACGGTTTTCTTCTTCGCGAGAATGTGGAGGCGAGCGAACATACTGACCGACGTCGAGTTCATAGAACTCAGGTATTCCGGAAAGGCCGCGTCCTTTCTGCGCGGATTTAAAGCGATATATCTCGGAATTTTCATGAACGTGATTATTATGGGATGGGTTAATCTTGCGCTGGGAAAAATACTGAAAGGTATGTTTCCCTCTCAGGTCAACGACGGCAATGTAATGTTTTTCATACTGGCAATAATGATTGTAACCGCCGTGATTTCGGCGATGGCGGGATTGTGGGGGGTCGCGGTAACGGACGCGTTTCAGTTTGTGATTAAAATGACGGGATGCATAATACTCGCTGTTATAGTCGTCAACTCGCCGCAGGTCGGAGGCATCTCGGGTTTACAGGCAAAACTTCCTGACTGGGCGCTGAGGTTTACGCCTCAGATAGGCGAAAACGCTTCCGGCTCGGCAGGGACAGGCGGAATACTCATGATGACAGTGTCAACATTCCTTGCGTACATCGGCGTTCAGTGGTGGGCCAGTTGGTATCCCGGCGCGGAACCGGGCGGAGGCGGTTACGTCGCGCAGAGAATGATGTCGGCAAAGAACGAAAAGCATTCACTGCTCGCTACATTGTTCTTTCAGGTGGCGCATTACACTCTTCGTCCGTGGCCGTGGATAATCGTCGCGCTTTCGGCAATAATTCTATACCCCGACCTTCCGGCAGCGGATAAAGGACTTGGTTACGTAAAAGCCATGAATGATTTTCTCCCGGTAGGACTTAAGGGTTTGCTGATCGCGACGTTCTTCGCGGCTTCAATGTCAACGATAGCGACACACCTGAACTGGGGCACTTCATATTTTATAAATGATTTTTATAAAAGGTTCATAAAGCCAAACGAATCGGACAAGCATTACGTGACAGCATCGAGACTGATGACTGTCGTGTTTATGATTTTCGCCGTTCTGATTACAAATTTCATGTCTACAATTTCCGGCGTCTGGTCGTTTGTTCTCGAATGCGGAGCGGGACTCGGACTTGTGCTTATATTAAGATGGTTCTGGTGGCGTGTAAACGCAATCAGCGAAATCGTCGCGACGATTACTCCGTTTGTAGTTTACGGCGTTCTGCATTTCGGCAATTTCGGAATTACTTTTCCGCAAACGCTTTATGTTATCGTTCCCATAACTACGCTCGCCTGGATAATAACTTCGTTCATTACAAAACCGACTAACGAAGAGAGATTAATTGAGTTTTACAGGCGCGTTCATCCGGGAGGGGCAGGATGGAAAAGAATCGCCGCAAAACTGCCGGACGTTAAGCCCGATAAGGGATACGCCGTTTTGTTTCTTGACTGGTTTCTCGGAGTTGTACTGCTTTACACATTCCTTTTCGGCATAGGAAAAATCATACTTCAGGATTATCTGACGGGAATAATTTATATAACAATAGGAGTCATCGCGGGTTCAATCATACTTAAACACGTGAATTATCTCGGCTGGGGAGAAATCAAGAAAGAAGGCTGATTGTTATTTCTTTTTTTCCTCAGTCTGGTTTATCGAGTCGGTTATATCGCTCGCGGCTTTCTTGAATTCGCGTATGCCTTTACCGAGCCCCTGCATGAACTCGGGCACTTTCTTCGAGCCGAAGAGTACTATTATAGCGAATATGACTATTAGAAGGTGCGGACCTTCAAAGAGATTTCCGAACATTTTTCTGCCTTTGATTATTATTACTTTTGCTTACTTTAACCGAATCGGGACCTAAATAATTCTCTGCCGTAATTATTTTTTAGTCCGCGTAGTGTCGGTCAGCGACTTCAGCATATCCTGCGCGGGCTTGTTCTGCGGTTCAAGTTCGAGCAGCCTGTCAAGATGCTTTACAGCCTCGTCGTTCTTGCCTGTCGATTTTTCGAATGCCGCCAGCTGAAGCAGCGCCTCCTTGAAATCGGGAAATATTTCCAGCGCCTTTTTAATGTTCCTCACGAAGTTCACGTTATCCTTCATCAACATGTACGCGTAAGAAATTACATAGTATGCGTACGAGCAGTTCGGCTCTTCCTTAATCGCCTGCTGCAGGTATTGAATCGCCTGCTGATAATTTTTCCTGCCGAGCAGGTCCTGAGCCATCAATATAATGCTGTTCGCTTCTTTGCTTATTATATACGTCTTTCCCGGTTCGTACTTAAATACGTCCATGTATTCAACCGGAGTTTTGTTCGTGCTTGTGTAAAGCGGGTTCTGGTTTACCACTCTGTACCATTCCCTAAGGAACGCGAGATACGTAACGCCGCTTTTGTTCAGATACTCCATCAGGAATTTTGTATAATCCCTGTCGTTTATTCTTGTAATAAGTTCGGGGGTGATAAGACCCGCTACATCGACGATTTTCCTTTCGCTGTAGAATCCGATAGCCCCGACGTCATGAGTCGCGATAATATCTTCGGGTTTTGTGTTGTCCTTAATCCACAAAGCCGTAACAACCTGCCTGTCGTGAATGTAGGCGCACTGCTCGGCGTAAACTTTTTTGTTATCATTATAGTTGACGAATGAATACGCGAGTATCAGCGCGGACGCGATTATCATAAATCCGTTCGCGATATTTTTGCTTTTCATAAAACCGCCTAATAATTTAGACAGTTCTCTGAATCCGAGACCCGAAGACAGTATTATAAACGGTATAGCCGGCATAAGGTATCTTCCGAACCTGTGCGCGTAAGGCAGTTTGAACCAGTAAACAAAAATCAGCGCGAAAACAAACGCGGCATAGAGAATGTTCGGATTGTATTTCTTCTTCGTTAAATCGAACAGCATTTTCAGAACCGAGAAAATAAACCCTACTGCAAGCAGACCGTATGCGCCGGAAGTAAAGTAATCCCAGACCTCGTATTTAAGAAAATCGCTTCTGCTTTTAAATTCAGGCGCGTAGTAAGTGAGTTTCGCGGAATATGTGTTCGGAAGCAGCGAGCCGGAGAGCATAAGGTTCATCGCAAAGTAAACAACGATTATCGCGCCCGCGATAATTCCGATTTTGACAAAATCATTCTTAGAAAAAAGTTTTATTTCCTTATTGTTCTTCGAGAATAAATGAGCAAAGAAATAATCGACGGCTATCGCGCCCATAAACGTAACGCCGTCGGGGCGTCCCCAGAGAATCAGCCCGAAGAAGACGGCGAACGGAATGGCGCAGCGTTTCTTATAGAAATACGCGGCCGCGAGAATTATGAAGATGAACATTGTTGTTTCCATCCCCGAAACGGATATGAACGACATCCATTTGTCGGCAAGGAATACGGCGGTAAACACAATCGCGAAGAAATTTTCTTTCGCGAATTCAAAGCCGGATAATTTGTAGAAGAATATTCCCGAAACAGCGAAGAAAAGAATACCGAAGAAATAACTGATAATCATTTCGTTGTTCGACACAAGAAAACCTATCGCCACAAATATTGTATATACCGGCGATGTTGAACCGGCAGTAGCCATTTCGTTCTTAAAGTAAGAGAAACTGAAGTATCTGGCGAGATTCTTCGCGAACGTCAAGTGAATCCACGGGTCATCGAGCGGAAACGAGTAGTAGCCGTTTGCCGCTTTTGCAATCATAAGATAATAGTAGGCCAGCGCGAACGCTATTACGGCGGCGGCCGAATATATGATGTTTTTGTATTTCCTGTCGGGTTCGAAAACGACACTAAAATCTATTGTTTCCGCTTGTTTTTTGTGTTCCTGCGCGCGTTTTTTGCTCATCTGAAAATATTTAATAAATATTAACTTTCAAAATAATTATTTAATCAAGCAATTTCAATTTCGTTTGAAAAGCGGATTTTCGGGCGGCGAACTGATTATTAATTTCTTTTTCACCGCAAAGGCGCAAAGAACGCGAAGGTTTTATGAAAACGTTTTACGCATGATTTGAATTGACCCTTTCCGAGAGTCCCCCAAAGAACGGGGAGACCCTCGGTTACTGAAGAAGAACGCAATGTGTCATTTTAATAATTTACATTAGTAATCTTCGCGGACTTTGCGTTCTTTATATCTTTGCGGTTAGAATAATTCCACGGCTCCGTTAATTTAAAATGCAGGTAAAATTGCATGCAATAATTAATTCCGTATTTATATTTTACGCAGGTTAATCAAAGAATCGAAAATTCCGGACATAAAATTAAAAAATATTTCGGTAAGCATAGGCGAGCCTAAACGCGTTCTGTTCAGAATAAAGAATCTTGTAATCAAGACCGGTGAACGCGTGCTTATCAAGGGACCGAGCGGTATCGGCAAGACCACGCTGCTTCATCTGATAGCGGGGCTGTTTCTTCCCGACGAGGGCGAAGTGATTATCGGCGGCAAGGCTCTCGGTAAACTCTCTGACAATGAAAGAAGCGAATTGCGAAGAAGTTCCGTCGGAATAATTTTCCAGAAACTGAATCTCATAGAGCATCTGACTGTGCTCGAAAACGCGGAACTGCAGGCGCGAGGCGGCAAGGACCTTACCGGCAAGAGCATGAACGCGCTCGAGAAAGTCGGCATGTCGGCGTTGTCGGGACAGTTGTCGGCAAGCCTTAGTCTGGGCGAACAGCAGCGCGTCGCGGTAGCGAGAGTTCTAAGTTTTTCGCCTGATATCGTTCTGGCAGACGAGCCGACATCGAGCCTCGATGAAAACAACTCAAACATCATCATGGATTCTCTTATAAACCTCCCTGAAGAAACGACGCTTATAACAGTCAGCCATGACCACAGGATAGAAAAAAGATTCTCGAGAATAATTAATTTCAGCGAACTTTCATGACACCTCTGCGGCTTGCAATATTGAACCTTACGAGACGGAAACTTACGACTTTCTTCGCTGTGCTTTCCATTTCCATTTCCGTCGCGAGCAGCGGACTGCTTCTGCGCTCTTACATACTTTCAAACTCCAGATTAGCAACTCTCGGCAAAGGGTGCGACGCGGTTGTGGGAGCGAAAAATTCGGGAATAGAAATTTTGCTCGGCAGTCTTAACGGGGAGGGCGACTTTCCGGATTTCGTTCCTTACGCGCTGTTCGAATCGCTGAGAAAAGAACAGCACGGAGAGGGCGTTTACGTATCCTCGGGAATTAAATCCGTTATACCTTTCCTGTATTTCGGGAAGTTTAAGAATTACCGTGTAATTGGCACGGATGAAAGTTTCTTTAAAAGACCGCAGCCCGCGCCTGACCTGGATTTCGCGCAGGGCACCTGGGCGGCGAATCCCGACGAGGTCGTTATAGGAAGTTACATTGCAGATAAAGAAAATGTACGAATCGGAGATTATATTACTGTATCGCCGTGGCTCGGTAAAAGCGAAGAGCGGAAGTTTCCCGAATTTAAACTTAAGGTTACGGGCATACTCGACAGAACAAAAACCGTTTGGGATTATTCTCTGTTCTCGAACGTAAAACAGGCGCAGGATATTTACAGGCAGAACCTCGATTCGGCAAAAATATCAATCTGGGGATATAACGTCCTGAATTATTTTCTTATCTATACGGATTTCGGAAGCAGAAAGCCTCTCACAGACCTCATAAACAAGCGTACCGTCGCGCAGGTAATATACGTCAACGAAGAAATCTCGAAACTCGAAGGGCTGCTTTCATCCGGAAAAAATCTCGGTCTTTTCATAACGCTTATGATAATCCTTCTCGGCGGGCTTGTCGTATCGGTGCTAATGATAACCCGTTTCGACGCGATGAAGATACAACTGGCTGTGCTCCGCGCAATCGGCTATAAGAAAGGTGAGATTGCAAAATGGCTCTTGTGGGAGGGAATACTCCTCGGCGTTACTTCGTGCCTTGCTGGCGCGCTGTTCGACATGATGCTCTTCCCCGCTTTAAAAGGCGCAATAGGCATGGGACTGCCGGAAACCGTATTCGCGTCAAGCACAATCTTTCAGAGCATACCTATCTGGATAATAACAATCGCCGCGACATGCATCGCCGCTTATATACCGTTTGTCATTTTCAACACGCTCAACGTACATGACTCGTTAAGAGGATTATAAAATTTCAGGAATAAAAAAAGCGCCGGAATAAATCCCGGCGCTTTTAATTAAGTAAAGGGTAATTTGGGGACTCTTTATAAATTATATATAGAAATAATTTATTGTCATTTTAAAAGAACTTTCAGAAAAATTTTAAAGAACCTTGTTGCGAAATGTCATCTTGCCTGTTTATCGATACCCTTACCTCTCAATTGCCACCACAAATAATGTAGCAATTAGCGTGCCGAGCCTCAAGAATTTTGTGTTTAATAAAATACTTTCTTAAAATGTTGAAAAAGCAGCAAAATATGAGATACAAATGTCATTACAGTGTTTTTTGAATGTATCTTTTTTTCTCAATATGAGACGGTTTTCTCAATATGAGATTCTAAAACACAAAAAAATAGTAATGGGATAACAGTTATATAGTGTTGATACTACAAAAATCTTTAATATATTTATTCGGAAGAGCGCAGAAACTTACTTGAACATTCGTGGGGGTTTTTCAATAATGAAAGAAAAATCTTATTAATTTTTATCGAAATACTTTTTTTGTTATATGGAATTTCTGAAAGACTTATAGTCAAAAAGAATAAAAATAGATAGTTGGCGTTTTACAATGGTTCCCGCTTTTAAAAGCGGTCCGCTTCGCGGGCCCGCGGGAATGAAAAACTCAGACAAAATCGTTTTCCGGAAGTTTCAGTTTTGTGTTTTTTAATGACGGCAGACGAGTTACTCAGAACGCCTAACAGACTTTAATTTTTTTTAAATATTGAGTAAATATAGAAATAATAACAAAATTATGACAACCAGACGGGGTTTTCTAAGAAGCACGGTTTTCGCGGCGGGCGCTCTGCCGTTTATAAACAGATTAAGGCTGCCGGGTTTCAGAAGCGGCTCTGTTACGAAACCTCTTGTACTTTCAACGTGGAATTTCGGCATGCCGGCAAACAAAGAGGCTTGGAAAATTCTCGATGCAGGGGGAAAGGCGCTTGACGCTGTAGAAGCGGGAGTAAAAATTCCCGAAGGCGACCCGAAGGTAACGTCCGTCGGTTACGGCGGGCTTCCCGACAGGGACGGACACGTTACTCTTGACGCGTGCATTATGGACGAAGATTTCAACTGCGGGTCGGTAGCGTTTCTCGAAGGAATAATGCATCCAATTTCCGTGGCAAGGCTCGTAATGGAAAAGACCCCGCATATAATGCTTGCGGGCGACGGCGCGCTTCAGTTCGCGCTTCAGAACGGCTTTAAAAAAGAAAATCTCCTCACGCCGGAAGCAGAGAAAAAATGGAAAGAGTGGACTGAGAAAAACAATTACATACCGTATGAAAAGACGAACCACGATACAATAGGAATGATAGCGATTGACAAAGCGGGCAATCTTTCGGGAGCGGTTACCACAAGCGGCTTAAAATATAAGTATCACGGCAGAGTCGGGGATTCACCGATAATAGGCGCCGCGCTTTACGTTAACAACGACGCGGGCGCCGCTACAGCGACGGGAGTAGGCGAAGAGGTTATAAGAATCTGCGGCGCGCATACGATAGTCGAACTGATGGCTAACGGCTACAGCCCCGCGGACGCGTGCAAGGCCGCGGTTGAAAGAATTATCAAAATTAAAAAAGATAACATTAAAGACATACAGGTGGGGTTCCTCGCCCTGAATAAGTACGGGGAATACGGAGCATACGCCATACAGAACGATTTCGAATACGCCGTATACTCGGAAACAGAAAACAATATTTTAAAAAAATCAGATTACAGTTTCAGATAAAATGAACGTGAACTTAAAATTCATATGTAACAACGAATACGTGGAAACGGATATCAACCCGTCGGTGACGGTGCTCGATTTTCTTCGTATGCACAAGCGGCTGACGGGAACGAAAGAGGGCTGCAGGGAAGGCGACTGCGGCGCCTGCTCTGTCCTTGTCGGCGAAATGGCGGGCAATTTTGTTCAGTACAAATCGGTCAATTCATGCCTTCTGCCCGTTTCGGAAATTAACGGAAAGCATCTCGTATCGGTAGAAGGGCTTAACGTAAACGGGCTTACGCCTTTTCAGGAAGCCCTTGTCAAAGAAAGCGGCACGCAGTGCGGCTTCTGCACCCCGGGATTTGTCGTATCATATACGGCGTTTCTTCTCACGACCGAATCGTACGATTCCGAAACCGCGAAGGTTTATCTTACGGGAAACCTTTGCCGGTGCACCGGGCATTACAGGATAATATCCTCTGCGGAGAAAGTACTCGCTCTTTTTAAAGAAAGAACGGTTACGAATTTCACCGAGCGGATTGACCTGCTTATAAGCCTCGGCCTCCTTCCCGAATATTTCCGCGATATTCCCTCCCGTCTCGCCGCGATAAAGCGCGAGCACAGGGCGGCGGAAAACCCGCAGGATACTGTCTTTGTTTCGGGCGGCACAGATTTATTCGTACAGCAGGGACACGAACTTCTCGATAAGAACGTCGTCTTTCTCTCGGGCATTCTTAAAGGCGAAAAAATATGGATTGAAGGAACAGACCTTTTCCTTAACGCTTCGGCGACTGTCAGCGACCTGGAGAACTCTTCCATTATCAGAAAAATATTTCCCGAATTCAAAAACATCGCTTCGCTTTTCGGCTCGATGCAGATTCGAAACCGCGCCACGCTTGGGGGAAACATAAACAACGCATCTCCGATAGGCGACATGTCGGTTTTTCTCCTATCGCTCAACGCGAAAGTCTTTCTTTCAAACGGCAAGACGACCAGAAGCGTTTTTCTGAAGGATTATTTCAAAGATTATAAAGTTCTCGACAGGAACAGGGATGAGTATATGCAGAAAATAGGAATACGCCTGCCGTCGGGAAATTATAAATTCAGTTACGAAAAAGTAAGCAAGCGCACTTATCTCGATATAGCAAGCGTGAACACCTCGATTCTTCTCGGATACAACGGCAGAGCCATAACCTACGCATATTTATCCGCCGGCGGCGTCGCGCCGGTGCCTTTATATCTGAAAAACTCTTCCGAATTTCTCAAAGAAAAAGAAGTGACCGCCGCATTAATGAACGGCCTCGCCGAAACAGCCGCGGCGGAAATAAAGCCGATAAGCGACGTGAGAGGTTCGGCGGAATACAAGACACTATTGCTGAAACAATTAATAAAAGCGCATTTTCTCAGGATGTTCCCCGAAATATTCAAACCGGAGGACGCGCTATGTTAAACTACGACTCAATACGACACGTAAGAGGCGAATCGATATTTCTCGACGATTACGGCGCGCCGCAGGGCACGCTGTTCGGAGCGGTTTTTTACTCGCCCTCGGCGCACGGGAAAATCAAATCGCTGGATATTTCCGGGGCGGTAAAACATCCCGGCGTCCGGGCAGTGCTTACCGCGAATGACATCCCCGGCGAAAACCAGATAGGCGGAATAATTCAGGACGAAAAACTCCTTGCCGATACGGAAGTAGAATTCATCGGCGAACCCGTCGCTTTTGTTGTAGCCGAAAGTTTTCTCACTGCAAGAAAAGCGGCGAAGAAAATTAAAATAGAAATTGAAAAACTCGAAGTTATAACAAACCCGAAGACCGCCTGCGAAAAAGGCAGGCTGATTATGGACCCGCGCACATATTCGTGCGGGAATCCGGAAGAAGCGTGGAGCAAATGCGGCCTCGTTTTCGAGGGCACTGTTGAATCGGGAGGGCAGGAACATCTTTATCTTGAAACCCAGTCTTCTCTCGCGATACCTATTGAAGGCGGAAGCATAAAGATAATCTCGTCGACGCAGAATCCGACCGCTATTCAGAGAACAGCGGCAAAAGTTCTCGGCATGACGGACAATCATTTTGAATGCGAAGCCATGCGGCTTGGCGGCGGTTTCGGAGGCAAAGAGGATCAGGCGACGGCATGGGCTGTACTCGCGGCGCTCGGATGCAAAGTAACAGGCAAACCCGTCAAAGTCGTACTAAGCAGGCAGGAAGACATGAGGCTTACGGGCAAGCGTCATCCTTACATCTCCGATTATAAAATCGGATTCTCAAAAGAAGGCAAGATTCTCGCTTATGAAGTTTCTTTCTACCAGAACGCGGGAGCGGCTGCAGACCTTTCCCCTGCGATACTCGACAGGACTCTCGCGCACTGTACGGGAAGTTATTTCATACCGAACGTAAAAGCGACAGGTTATTCGTGCAAGACAAACCTGCCCCCGAACACCGCGTTCAGGGGATTCGGCGGACCGCAGGGAATGTTCGTGCTCGAAGCGGCTATTCACAAAGCAGCCGAAAAACTTAACGTGCTTCCTTACGAATTGCAGGAAAAAAACCTTATCAGGGAAGGAGAGGAATTTCCTTACGGCCAGAAAACCGAATTCTGCAAAGCGGAAGCATGCTGGAACGAAGCGAAGTCAAAATTTAATTTCGAATCCGTTAAAATCGAAGTCGATAAATTCAACGCGAACAGCAAACTTTTCAAGAAGGGGTTCGCTGTAATGCCTATCTGTTTCGGCATTTCTTTTACCAACACGATGCTGAATCAGGCAAGTTCTCTCGTGCATGTTTACGCCGACGGAAGCGTCAGTGTCAGTACGGGCGCGGTGGAGATGGGACAGGGCGTCAACATGAAAATACGGCAGGTGGCGGCGGCGATATTCGGAATCAGCACGGACAGAATAAGAAGCGAATTCACAAACACGACAAGAAACGCCAATACATCCGCGACCGCGGCAAGCAGCGGCGCCGACATGAACGGCAACGCCACAAGAATCGCCTGCGAAGAAATCGCGGAACGACTTAAGAAATTCTACATCAGCGCGAATAAACTTGACGAAAGAACTGTAATAACTTTTGAAAACGGTTTCGTGTACACAAACGGAAAAAAAACGGATACGTCTTGGGAACAGATTGTAATAAGCGCGTATAAGAGCAGGATAGACCTGTCCTCGCACGGTTTTTACGCCACGCCTAAAATTCATTTCGACCCTGCCGCGAATAAAGGCAGGCCTTTCGCTTACCATGTTTACGGAACCGCGGTTATTACAGCGACGCTCGACTGCATCAGAGGAACGTATGAATTCGACAGCGTGAATATCGTTCACGATTTCGGGAAGAGCATTAACCCGGTAATTGACAGGAGCCAGGCGGAAGGCGCGCTAATGCAGGGTATCGGCTGGCTTACTCTGGAAGAAATTATATTCAATGAGCAGGGGCGTCTCACCACCGACACTCTTTCGGCTTACAAAGTGCCCGATATCGGTTTCACTCCGAAGAAAATAGAAATTGAGTTTCTCGAAAACAAAGACGTCAACGCTGGAGTATTCAACTCAAAGGCAATCGGCGAACCGCCTTTCATGTACGGAATAGCGGCTTACTTTGCCCTCGTAAACGCCGTCAAAGCCGCGAACGGAAACCGCGAAGTAAGCATAAACGCTCCGATGACGCCTGAAAAAGCGTTCATGAACATATACGGAGAAAAGAAATGACGGAACTCGAACTCTGGAAATACGCGAAGAGCGTGATTGATAATGGCAGCCCGCTTATGATGACCGTGGTTCTTGACGCGCGTGAGTCCACGCCCGGCAAGCAGGGCTTCAAGATGGTAACAGGACTGAACGGCGAAATAAACGGCAGTGTGGGCGGCGGGAAGATGGAATACGACGTGATACAGGAATCGGTCGAATCGCTGAAAGCAGGCGCGGGAAAAAATTATTTCAAATACTACAATCATTACGGCGACAAGCCGGGCAGCACGGGCATGATATGCAGCGGCTCGCAAATAATAGGCTACCTGCGCCTCGGAAAAGACGACGCTGAAACTGTCGCAAAAGTCGTTAACGCGATAGAAAAAAATACAGGCGGCATTTTTTCCGCGGACGCGAACGGAATAGGGTTCTCGGAATTAAACGGCAGGACGAAGAAATTCGGGTTTGACGAAGAGGAGTGGGCTTATTCCGAAGTTATAGGCATTAAAGAGCGTGTATATATTTTCGGAGGCGGGCACGTAGGTCTTTCGGTATCAGAAATAATGTCGTTCCTCGATTTTCACGTCATAGTAATAGAAAAACGAAAAGATATTTTCACGCTTATAAACAATTGCCATGCGAATGAAATCATCAACGAGGATTTTGTGGATTACTCGGATAAAATCATCGAGGACGATTTCAGTTATGTCATAATCGTTACCCCGAGCCATTTTCACGACGAGGATGTCCTGAGGGCGGTTATCGGCAAGAAGGTCCGGTACATAGGAATGATGGGAAGCAAGGCGAAGGTAAAATCTATTTTCAGGAATATGAAGAACGACGGCATAACTGAGGAGATGCTTGACGGCATACATTCTCCTATCGGCCTGCCAATCGGCAGCAAGACTCCCGACGAAATTGCGGTGAGCATAGCCGCCGAAATAATAAAAATAAAAAACTCTGTGTTTTTTTAACCCATAAATAACTATTTTACGAATATAGTTAAAATTTTATGACTATGAAAAAAACATTATTTGTTAACCTAATTTTGTTATTAGTTATGGCTGTCAGTGTACAGGCTCAGATGAAAAAAATCCCTCTGAAAGATTTTTTCAGAAACCCGGAAAAGACCGGATATCAGATATCGCCCGACGGAAAGCACGTATCGTACCTCGCGCCGTGGGAGAACAGGCTGAACATATTCATTCAGAAAATCGGGAGCAAGGAGGCCGTAAGGGTTACTTCGGCCAAAGAAAGGGACATCGCCGGATATTTCTGGAAAGGAAACGACCGGATTGTATTCCTTCAGGACAGCGGAGGCGACGAGAACTACAAACTATACTCCGTTGACAGGAACGGCAGTAATTCAAGGCTGCTCACGCCGGCAGAGAAAGTAAGGGCGGAAATCGTTGACGAACTTGAAGAGAACGAAAACGAAATGCTCATAACCCTCAACCAGCGCGACCCGAAGGTGTTTGACGTTTACAGGATAAATCTCGCGACGAACGAAATGAAAATGGTCGCGGAAAATCCCGGCAACGTCATGAACTGGGTAACGGACCATGACGGAAAGCTGCGTCTTGCTGTCGCGAGCGACGGGGTTAACAGCGTGCTGCTTTACAGGGAGAGCGAATCAGACAAGTTTAAAGAAGTGTTTTCAACAAACTTCAGAGACGAAGTCAGCCCGCTTTTCTTCACCTTCGACAACAAGTATATATACGCGCTTTCAAACCTGAACAGGGACAAACTCGCTGTTGTTAAATTCGACATAGCCAACGGGAAGGAAATCGAAACGCTTTACGAAAATTCCGACGTTGACGTTTCCGGCATGAGTTATTCGAAGAAGAGAAAAGTCCTGACTGCGATTAGTTATGTGAAAGACAAGAGGGAACTGAAATTCCTCGACGAGACTGCCGAAAACCGCTACACAAAACTTAAGGATAAACTCGGCGCCTATGAAATCGTGATAACGGGCACGAACAAGAACGAAGACAAGTTTCTTGTAAGGACATACAGCGACCGTTCGCTCGGAGCGTATTATTTCTACGACGAAAAGAGCGGCGACTTCTACAAGATTACGGATGTAAGCCCGTGGATTAACGAAGACGACATGTGCGACATGAAGCCGGTTCAGTACACCTCGCGCGACGGACTGACGATACACGGATATCTTACGCTTCCAAAAGACATCGACGCGAAGAGTCTGCCCGTCGTCATAAATCCTCACGGCGGTCCCTGGTACAGGGACAGCTGGGGATACAATCCGGAAGTGCAGTTCCTCGCAAACCGAGGATACGCGGTGCTTCAGATGAACTTCAGAGGCTCGACGGGTTACGGAAAAGTTTTCTGGGAAGCGTCGTTCAAGCAGTGGGGTTTGAAGATGCAGGATGATATTTCCGACGGCGTTGAATGGCTCGTTAAAAGCGGAATCGCCGACCCGAAGCGCGTAGCGATATACGGCGGCAGTTACGGCGGTTACGCCACTCTCGCGGGCGTTACTTTCTCACCCGAACTTTACGCCTGCGCGGTCGACTATGTCGGTGTATCGAACATGTTCACGTTCCTGAAAACGTTCCCTCCATACTGGGAGCCTTTCAGAAAAATGATGTATGAAATGGTAGGCGACCCCGAGAAGGACAGCGCGCTGTTTGTGCAGGTTTCACCGGTGTTTCATACTGATAAAATCAAAGCGCCGCTATTCGTAGCGCAGGGAAAGAACGACCCGCGCGTAAACATAAACGAATCCGATCAGATGGTCGAGGCGATGAGAAGCCGCGGACTCGAGGTCGAGTACATGGTAAAGGACAACGAAGGCCACGGGTTCAGGAATCAGGAGAACAGGTTTGATTTTTACGAAGCGATGGAAAAATTTCTCGAAAAGCATTTGAAATAAAAATTCAGGGGAGCGCTCGCTCCCCTTTTTCATAATAATTTACCAAATTGAAACAGACTGCTATCATCATTCTGCCTGCGCTTTTTCTCGCGCTTTTATTTTCTTCATGCGCGAAAAAGACCGGCACGTCATCCGACAACAGGACAAAGGCGGCGCGCGACACAGTATGCGCCGTGATTAAATACGATCTTTCCGGAATGGGAAGAGGAAGTATTACAATATCGAAATACGGACCTGATACACGCGTGGACCTTGAACGAAACAACGACGGTGAAATAAGCAAAGAATCGAGATACATTTCGGACGGCTACGTGCATTTTTACGCGATGTCGCAGAGCGGACCGCGCCCCGTGAAGATGATAATTGTAAAGGACAACAATTATCCTAAAGGCTTCGCGGCATTTACCGACGCGGGCGAATTTATACCGCGCATGATTAAAGGCGGCAGCGAGATAATCGCCGGACTCGTCTGCGACATATACACTGACCGGGCGGACGGCTCATCATTCAGCGTATTCGGCGGGCAGTACGTTCTCTCCGCAAGATTCGGCGGCAACGTAATCACGGCGGTATCGGCGGCAATCAACGCGCCCGTAGATTCAAACTACGTGAAAGTCCCCGCAACGCTGGAGTTTCAGGACATAACACAATAGTGCAAAATTCAAAATGCAAAGTGCAAAATCGCAATTTAAAATTAAAAGTTGTAGCGCGTGTGGTGTCAGAGCCTGTCCCGAGACCTCGGGATATTTACTGACACGCAGGCCGCAGGACTGCAGATATTACGGAATGTACGGTCAGGCATCCTCCTGACCGTGCGTCATGTGGAAACACTTGACGCCACAGATATTACGATATCATTTTACATTTGAAACTGTAATTTTACACTTTGCATTTTAAATTTTGAACTAGCGTGTGGCAGGCCGCAGGCCCGCAAAGAACTTGCGGCGCGTTACCAAGCTGGGGCTTGGTAACGAGAGAAATAGCTGTGTATCATAGTTATAATCTTGATCATTGGAACGTTTGGGGCGCTGATAATGTAGGAAAGATAAACGCGAACGGCGATAAGTTCTTTTACATAAAGGACCACCTTTTCAAATTGTAAATTTAAAATTTCAAATTGTAAATTGTTTGAAAGGGGTTATCCCCTTGAAAACCGTACTTATCAGAGCGGTGACATAGACTACAAATTCACCGGCAAACAGAGAGACGCTGAAACCGGTTACGACTACTTCGGTGCCAGGTATTATGACGCGAGGATTGGAAGATGGGGAGGCGTTGAACCGTTGCTTGAGAAGT
>JAJTBN010000214.1 GCA_021286895.1 Bacteroidota bacterium
ATCTTCCTATATCAACTGAATCATAAATTCTAATTTTAAATAAATCACCGTCGATATCTTCAATTCTAATCTTTTCCTTTAGCTTCATTAATTACTTTTTCTATTTTATTTAAACATTTTTTTAAATTCTTATTTATGTCTTTACCCCAAAACCTTAAAACTTTCCATCCATCAGTTCTCAATTTTCGATTAACGACTTTATCTCTATTTATGTTCCCTTCAATTTTCTTAAGCCAAAATTCTTTATTCGTCTTATGATCAAATTTTCTGACCTTCCAGTTCTTTCCATGCCAAAACTCACTGTCAACAAAAATAGCGATTTTAAATCTTTTTAGCGTTATATCAGGTTTTCCGAAAACTGATTTATCGTTTTTCCGATATATATATCCTAAATTCCATATTGCTTTTGACAGCTTGATTTCAATTTTAGAGCCCGTACTTTTCACCGCCTGCATATTCTTCTTACGTTGCTCTTTAGTCAATTTATCCAACTTAACTTGGGTTTATATTTGAAATTTATTTAGGATAAAATGGCATTAAATCATGTATCCCAAAAACAACAATCCCTCCCTTTTTTGCATTCTGAAACCCTACAATAGTCTTATCAGAAGAGAATTGCATAATCCAATCCATACAGCTACCGCAAGGTGTGAAGAAATCTCTTTCTGCTACAATCAATATTTTATCAATTTCTTTATCACCTTTTGAGACCATAGTAGATATTGCATTAACTTCTGCATGTATATCATGACTTCTATATTTATGTTCAATATTACAACCTGCATAATATTTTTTTCTTTTTGTTAATACAGCAGCACCAACTTTAGTTTTACCATAAATGAATGCGTTTTCTCTTACTTTCCAAGCAAGATTAGATAATTTCACCCAATCTTTATTTAATGTTTTTATTATCATTGTTTTTTGCTTTGATTATATCTCTTTTTAAGGAGTCTATTTCTTTTTTGTAAGATTCGTTTAGTATTTTCACTAAGTCTTTTTCAATGATTAATTGATTTATACGGGTTGCATCAGTATTGTTGCACGATTGAAATTTCAAAAAGAATAATATAATTGTACAAACTGCTGCAACTATAGGAAAAGATTTAAGCGCATATGCACCAAATTTTAAAGTAATTTTTTTTAACCACTCACTAGTTACTTTTTCAATTTGCTTTTTCAAATATGGTACATATTGATTTGTGACTATTGAATCAAATATGCTTGGCGATAATTTTGAAGCTCTATTTTTAAAGAACCAATTTTCATAGCTTATCCTTTCCGTATATGGATTCGCATTTTCATATTTACTAGTTAAATCGTTGAGTTCGTTAAAAAGTATAGTAAATATCGGATCCTTTAATGACAAGCGTATGATATCATTACTTAAATTTATCGCACATATTGATATTGGCCCGTTAAAACCAGGATCAATATGACCAGGATTTAATATTAGCAGCCCTACAGAGCTTTTTCCATTTATTGGATATACAGTTCCACATATGTTTAGAGGAATATTTACAACCTCATAAGTGAGCATCGTAATAATTTCGCTTGGCAATATATCTATAATTTTATCATTTTTCCTATCAACCGAAATTATCTCATGCGATTTGAAGATTGTACCTATTCTTAAATCATAACTACAACCTTTTAGGAATTTTTCTTCAAATTCAGGGCCTAATAATTTAATATTATTATCTCTTGACAGATCTAATATTGTGTTTCTGTTTAGAATACCCATAAATATTAATAATTAAAGGGCGGTTTTTTATATATAACCGCCCAAAAAATACTCCTACTTCTTCAATCTCTCTTCTATCTTATCCAGTTCGGCGGTGAGTTCTGCCGGGAGGCGGTCGCCGAATTTCTTATAGTATTCGCGCATTTCGGCTACTTCCTTGAGGCCCTGTTCTTTGTCCACCGTGAAGAGTTTCTTCAGGTCGTCGGCGGAGATGCTGAGGCCGTCGGTGTCGAGTTCGCCTTCGGCGGGGAGCCTGCCGATGGGGGTTTCGACGAATTTGCCGGTGCCGTTTACTCTTTCAATCACCCACTTTAAGGCGCGGATGTTGTCGCCGTATCCGGGCCACATGAATTTGCCTTTTTCATTCTTGCGGAACCAGTTGACGAAGAATATTTTCGGGAGTTTGTCAGCCGATGATTTCTTTCCTATGCTAATCCAGTGTTTGAAATAGTCGCCCATGTGATATCCGCAGAACGGAAGCATGGCGAACGGGTCGTGGCGAAGCGTTCCGACCGCTCCTGCCGCCGCCGCCGTTGTTTCGGAGGCGCATGCCGAGCCCATGTAAACGCCGTGGTTCCAGTCGTACGATTCGTTGATGAGCGGCGTGAAGGATTCACGTCTTCCGCCGAACAGGAACGCGCTGATAGGCACGCCTTTCGGGTCTTCCCATGACGCGTCTATTACCGGGCACTGTTTCGCGGGCGCGGTGAATCTTGAATTCGGGTGCGATGATTTTCTTCCGCTGTCCGGAGTCCAGTCGTTGCCGTTCCAGTCGATAAGGTGCGCGGGCGGTACGTCCGTCATTCCTTCCCACCATATATCGCCGTCGTCAGTGTAAGCGACGTTCGTGAAGATTGAATTCGATTCGCACGAGAGCATCGCGTTCGCGTTTGTCTTCATCGAAGTTCCGGGCGCGACGCCGAAGAATCCGTATTCGGGATTGATGGCGTAGAGTCTGCCGTCGTCGCCGAATTTCATCCACGCGATATCGTCGCCGACCGTTTCGATTTTCCATCCGGGAATCGAGGGCGTAAGCATCGCGAGGTTTGTTTTACCGCATGCTGACGGGAACGCCGCGGCAATGTATTTCTTTTCGCCTTTCGGGGGCGTGATGCCGAGAATGAGCATGTGCTCGGCGAGCCATCCTTCATCGCGGGCGAGCACCGAAGCGATGCGGAGCGCAAAGCATTTTTTTCCGAGAAGGGCGTTGCCGCCGTAACCGCTTCCGTAAGACCAGATTGCGCGCTCTTCCGGGAAGTGGCAGATATACTTTGTTTCACTGCACGGCCACGCGACGTCTTTCTTGCCGTCGGTGAGGGGCATGCCTACTGAATGAAGGCAGGGCACGAAGTGTCCATTGTCGCCGAGGACGTCGAGTACCGCTTTTCCCATTCTTGTCATTATGCGCATGTTCACTACGACGTAGATAGAGTCAGTGAGTTCGACGCCGATGTGAGAAATTTTCGAGCCGAGCGGACCCATCGAGAAAGGAATCACGTACATCGTGCGTCCTTTCATGCATCCGTCGTAGAGGCCTGACATTATTTTTTTCATTTCGGCGGGGGCCATCCAGTGGTTCGTGGGACCAGCGTCGATTTCTTTTTCAGAGCAGATGAAAGTCCTGTCCTCGACGCGCGCGACGTCCTTGGGGTCTGAGATTACCCAGTAGGAGTTGGGGCGTTTGGGAACGGGTTTAAAGGAGCCGTTATCAACGCAAACTTTAATGAGCCTGTCGTTTTCTTCCTGAGAGCCGTCGCACCAGTGGATGCTGTCGGGTTTGCAAAGTTTCGCCATTTCGTCAACCCAGGCGAGTAGTTTTTTGTTCTTGGTCATTTTGAGCCTTTCTTTATTTGTAAATTTTATCTGTACTTATGAATTAAATTTGGGGCGGTTGAAACCGCCTTTTCATTTTTCGTTTTTGCCCCACTCTAAAGAGTGGGGTTAGTTCCATCCTCACTCTAAAGAGTGTGGTTAGTTCCATCCTCACTCTAAAGAGTGTGGTTAGTAAATAATCTTTAACCTATCAAAAATTTTCGGCTAAAGCCGGGTTATTTCATTTCTTCTAATCCCCTGCCTGAAGGCAGGGGCAATTGAAATTCAGTATTTCATTAAACCGTTAAAACGGTTTTTGTTTTCTTCTTCATTTCTTTCCCACGGCTGAAGCCGTGGGCTAGGTCGGAGAGCCGTTGCAATTTGCATCGAGGCAAGGTCTGTCTCCGTTTATCCGCATTCTTTTTAAGATCCCCGATAAGAACATTCGGGGATGACAAGTCCAAGCATTTAGCATTTAGCAATGAACAATTAGAGCATTGTTGCGAAGCGCTGCCGGTTTTCAGGCAGCAGTGCATAAAAGCAAATAATATCTCTGACAATCAACATTCATTTCAAGATCCCCGCTAAGATCGTGCGGGGATGACAAGAAAAAACTTGATTCTTGATTCCGCGTTCTTTGCGTCCCGACTTGTCGGGATTGATTCTGCTCTTAAGAATCTTTTTTCTTAAAGTTTATTGCCATTTGTTTTTCGCCCGTATCCGGTCCGGTTTCATATTCCATCATTATGGATAAGGGGCGAGTGCTGTCGAATTTTGAAAGAACGATTTTTATCATGCTCATTACTGGCACCGAGAGTATCATGCCGACTATTCCCCAGACGTATCCCCAGAATAATAATGAGAATAAAAGGAGAATGGGGCTGAGGTTAAGTTTATCGCCGAGTATTTTCGGCTCGACCACATTGCCCATTACGCTTCCGACGACTGCCATTATTACGAGCAGGACAATCGGCGTGAAGAAATTATCGTACTGGAGCAGTGCCGTGATGAACGGAAGTATGGTGGCGATAAACGCGCCGATGTTCGGTATGTACGCGAGTATGAAAGTGAGAACCCCCCACAGTATCGCGAAGTCGAGACCGAACATCCAGAATATGATAGTAATTGTTAAACCGTGTGTAAAGTTAATCAGGGTCTTGCCGACAATATATTTCCTGACGTCATAAAGTATTTCAGTCAGGGCTTCGGTAATTTTTCTGGATTTCTCCGCAGAGAAAGCCTTAAGTATTCTTCTTTTGATGCTTCCGAATTCAGTAAGGAGGAAAATCACGTAAATCAGAATCAGAATGAAATTTGTGAAGATACCCGTGATGCCGGAAATCAGGTCGGTTATAATTCCCGCGATTTTTTCGCCGTTAAGGAAGTTCGCGATATTCATATTATCCTTGTACGACTGCGGTATGCCGAGGCTGTCGAAGTAATGCATCGACGAGTTTATGAGCGCCT
>JAJTBN010000215.1 GCA_021286895.1 Bacteroidota bacterium
CTCAGTTGAACTTATGGAACTCTTTGCAGCAGACAGCAAGCTCAACACTTCGAAGGCATACCTGAGGCCGGGATTTGCGTTTGGCGGCTCATGCCTGCCAAAAGATCTCAGGGCTTTGAATACAATGGCGCATGATTATTATCTTCAGCTTCCGATTATCAGCAATATTGAAAGTTCAAATTTTCTTCAAAAAAAACTTGTTTACGATCTCGTGACGGCAACTAAGGAAGGAACCGACGACCTCAGGGAAAGTCCGATTATTGATGTCATCGAAAGTCTTATGGGCAAGGGATTCAAAATAAAAGTTTATGACGAAAACGTTATACTATCAAACATAATCGGTGCTAACAAAAATTTTGTATTCAACAGACTTCCTCACATTAAAAACTTAATGACTGATAACGCGGAAAAACTGTTAAAGGAATCGGAAGTGTTGATTGTTAACGCGCGGTTCAGCGAAATAGTGACTAAGATAGCTAAGTCGAGAACATCGAAGCACGTAATTGATCTTATTCACATCCCAGAACTCAGCAAATTGAAAAATTATCAGGGCATCAGCTGGTAATGAAAGTTCTTCTTCTTGCATTCGGTAATCCCGATAACGTAATTACACTCTCAAAGCATTTATCCGCCCGCGTTGACTTTACGCTTGCATTTGCCGTTAGCGGTGATAAATTCAGGCAGGGGGTAATGGACGCGGATATTTCAGAATTGAAGCCGGGTTTGAATATCGATCAGAGCAAAAATAAATCGCTTCTGAGTGATGGTTTAAGGATATACATCGACGAAAATATCAGGCTGTGGTTTCTGAAGACTCCTTCGATGAAGTTTCTTTTCAGCAAAGGAGGATTAACAAATTATAGTATTGTTAAGAAAGCCGCGAAACAAATATCCGGATACGATTACGACGTAGTTCATTTCAACGGTACTTCAGGGTTTCTTCTTTATCTTTTAAAGCATACAGAATGCAAAAGAAGAATCTGGACGCTTCACGATTATAAACCCCATACAGGAGAGGAGAACCGGACAGGAGTGCTCCTGAACAGGATTTACACGAAATTTGATATCAGATATATACAGCATTATTCGTATCTGAAAAATGAATTCGCGAAATATTATGGAATTGACTCCTCGCATGTCAATCATGTTTATTCTGGTGCGTTCGATGTTTATGAATCATTCTTTCCAGAGAAAACCGAAGTACCGCAAAAATATATTCTCTTCTTCGGAAGATTCTCAAAGTACAAGGGAATAGAAACTCTTGTCAGCGCCTACATAAAAGCGAAAAACTCTTTGGACGGCGCTGAACTCGTACTTGCTGGTGCGGGTAATACGGGAGCGGACATACCTGAGGGCGCCGGAATTCACGTACTGAACAGGTACATTAAGCCTTCGGAACTTGTATATCTTGTGAAAAATTCAATATGCGTAGTTACTCCATACACTGACTCTACACACAGCGGCGTTGTGATGACCTCGTATGTATTCAACAAACCGGTTATATCATCCGATGTCGGAGGTATTAGAGAGGTGGTACATGACGGAGAAACCGGGTTCCTTTTTAGCAATGGAAGCGAAGATGAACTAAAAAACCGTCTTATCAAAATGTGCGAAGACACCGGTATGCGAAATAAAATGTCTGCGAATATCTCAGATATGAAAAATAACGGAATACTGAACTGGGAAAGAATATCGGAGCAGATGGCTGCAATTTACGGGAAATTAGATTATGACGGATAAAATAAAAGTATTGTTCGTGACAGACGGATTAGGAAACGGGGGTAAGGAGCGCCAGCTTGTCGAAACGATTAATAATCTGGACAGGGAAAAATTCTCTGCCGGAGTCTTAACATTCAACTCTTCGCAGCATTATTCCGGTAAAGTAAAAGATATTTCAGACTTTTTCGAAGTCATTCCAAAAGACAAGAACATTATTGATCCCGTAATCGCATCATTCGGCATATATGAAAAATTCAGGCCTCACATTACTCATTCTTTTGACATAATCTCGGCATTCTATACCCATATTCCTTCGAAAATTTACGGCTGTAAAATTCTTAACGCATCCATACAGGATGCGGGTTTGGACAAAGGCTGGCAGAAAAATCTGAAGAAACGGCTTCTCCTGAAAGCGGACTGCATAGTAAGCAACTCATTTAAGGGGCTGGATTATTACGGGATGAAAGGAGAAGTGCTGTATAATTTTATTGATGAAAAGAGATTCAAAGAGAAAAAAGCGGATGGAAAGTTCAGGGCGGCGATGATAGCGTCTTTCTCGAAATATAAGGATTATGATTTTTATTTCAGGGTTATCCGGATGCTAATTGAAAAAAATCTTATCGACGAAGCATACGCGGTCGGCGGAGGTGACAATCTTGACTATTACAGAAAACTTGTCGGCACTTTTTCCGCACATATAAGAGATAGAATTGTTTTCACGGGGAGTACAGAGTATGTTGAGGATGTCCTTGCATTAATATCAATAGGGTTTCTTTTTTCAACTCCGAAATACGGGGAGGGAATTTCCAATTCTGTTCTTGAATATATGTCATCCGGAACGATAGCAATAGCATCGGATATCGGAGCGACGAGAGAGATAATAGAAGACGGAGATAACGGTTTTCTTTCCGACAAAAACGATATCGAAAAAATCGCTGGTACCATTTCAAGAATCAGAAGCGATAAAGAATATACGGATAGGATAACGAAAAACGCTCAAAAAACAATCAGAGAAAAGTTTTCTCTACAAAAAAATATTGACAAACTGCAAAATATATACTTAAGGATGGCCGGTGAATAATTTTTTCAAAAAAATAAGTTTCGGGCTTCATCTCGATCCCATGGTTGAGAAGATAAACGGACACAGAAGATACATTCCCGAAGGGAAAAAAGCCGTGCTTATAATTTATGCTGACTTCGAACTTGGATGGGCGTGGCGTTATTCTAAAATCAATGGCGACCCCGGTAGATTGGCTGAAATCAAGGGTCTAAACGAAAGGAAGAATGTTCCATACATTCTTGATGCATGCGATAATTATTCAATTCCGGTAACCTGGGCAACCGTAGGACATCTGTTCCTCGATAAATGTATCAAAGGCGGGGTTTCGGCGCATCCCGAAATCAAGAGGTATGGCTATTTTGAGAATTTGTTCTGGAAATACGAAAGCGGTGACTGGTTCGATGCGGACCCTTGCACAGACGTAAAGACTAATCCTGCATGGTATTGCCCGGATCTGATTAAACAAATCAGAGCGGTCAGGACAGAGCACGAAATCGGATGTCATACATTCTCTCATATTGACTGCTCAGACGAGAACTGTCCTCCCGATGTCTTTGATTCCGAAATCAAAGAATGTATTAGATTGGCATCAGCGGAAGGAATCGAACTTAAGTCGTTTGTACATCCGGCCCATACAATAGGAAACCTTGACGGTCTCATAAAAAACGGATTTAATTCATACAGAACGGATTATAATAACATACTTGGATATCCCGAGAAGTATAATGGAAAGCTTTGGCACTTTAAAAGTACATGGGAATTTGTACTCTTTAAAGAATGGAGCATAAGATATCATATAAACAGATATATCGAAATACTGAGACGCGCGCTCATGAATGAAACTGTGTGTGTCTTCTGGTTCCATCCGTCAATGGACATACGATTTTTTGAAGAAGTATTTCCCTCTGTATGCGAATACATAAACAGAAACCGGGAAATCATAGAGGTAACAACCGCATCAGGGTACGCAGATTTTCTTGAAAAGAATGGTTTGTAAAATGTTCAATAATTATGGTGGATTTCTATATCAGGATGAATGAAAGAGGATCTGATCCTTACGGAAGCACAAAATATTTTGATAAAAAGCATCTGAAAAAATTTTCTTTTGAGAATGAATTTCTGCAGGTTTACGGATATTATGACAAATCAAAAAGTAAGCCGTTGATTACGGAAACGGATTTGATATTCGCGGCAGGCGATATTTACAAGAGGAATGACATTAATGCAGATGCGGGATACGCAGGAATACTTAAAGAGATAAAAGTGAATCCTGCGAATGTTTCAAAGTACAAGGGTAATTATGTTGTATGCAGGATTGACTTATTGAATAAAGACATCGTTATCCTGAACAGCCAATTAGGTATGAAGCACATATATTATTCAAATACGGGCAACAGAGTATATGCGGGAAATAACCTGAATCTGTTCAGGGCGGATTTTACGGCGTTCAACAAAAACGCGGTTCTTCAGCAATTGGTATTTACGTTTACAATAACGGATGAAACCTTGCTGAATGGGGTTTACAGGCTGATGCCCGGCGAGTATGCATATTCTGACGGGGAAGAATTTTCTATCAGCAGGTATTTCGATATACAGAACCTTATATTAAAAGATGATACAAGGGCATTTGATGCCGAAGAATTTACGCATCTTTTTAACAGGTCGATAATGGAACGCGCTCATAACGGTATAAATGTTTCATTCTCTGGAGGCTTTAAAGGAAGGACAATAGTTTCATCCCTGATAAATCAGGCGATAAAATACAAATCATATTCATTCGGAATAAAGGGCCGGGATAACACGGAAATTCCGTTGCGTATATCGGAAGAACTAAAAATAAACTACGAGTCCATATATCTTGATACTGAATATGAAAACAATTACACCGAATGCGCAAAGGAAGCGATTTATTATTCGGACGGTGTTTCGTATAACGAAAAAGCGAGTCATATATTCGTTTATAGAAAATTGGCCGAAAATGACAATTCTGTGTTAAGCGGTCTTGCCGGGGAAGGAATTATGGAGCCGGTTAATTTTCGAAAGGGCTGCATTAACTTACTGTATTACTATACTGTCTATCTCGGCCGGAAAATCAATTTTCATGAATACCTGAAAAACACAGGAGTCCTTAGATTTCTGAATCATGATTTCGTTTCCGAAGTATTCGGCATAACAGAACTGGTCAGGGAAAAATTCCGGGATCTCAGCGGGTTCAGGCTATTTGACAAGGG
>JAJTBN010000216.1 GCA_021286895.1 Bacteroidota bacterium
GGTCATTGGTTACTGTGATTATTTCGCATCCGCACTCTTCAGCCTGTATGATGTTAAGAACTTCCCTGGAACTGGCCCACAGCAGTTGAAGGCTGGTGCCTTTCAGCAGTTCTTTTGACTTTTTCATGTAAGGCACGGGGTCGAGGCCTGTATCGGCAATCCTTCCTGCAAAGACTGAAATTATCGAGGTATTGCCTTTCGGAAATATCTTCGATAATGTCTCTACCTGCTGGAGTGTCAGGATAGCAGTAACGTTTAGTTTAATATTTTTCTCCGCGAGGGTTTTTATAAGATCAGCGGATGATTCTCCTTTAGTGTTTGTAACCGGAATTTTAACATACACGTTTTCGCCCCAAGAAGAAATCTTCATTGCCTCTTTCTGCATACTTTCGAAATCATCGGAAAAGACCTCGAACGAAATCGGAAGTCCTTTAACCCTGCTTAACGCGTCTCTGGCAAACGATTCATAGTCTGTCACGCCGCTTTTCCTCATAAGCGTGGGATTCGTCGTGAATCCTCTGATAATACCCATATCGGCCGCTTTTTCCATCCCTGAAACATCAGCGCCGTCGGCAAATATCTTAATTTTCAGATTATCAATTTTCATAGACCGATTATTTTCCAGTTGATTCCCACTTCATTTCATTCTCTTTGAGACCGGGATGCGTCACTATGAGGTGAAGAATCACGGACTGAAAGGATTCCGAGTGAGGAGTTATGTTATTTTCATTCACCACGGGAATAACCACGCAGCTTGTAGAATTTTTCGCGGTATAGCCGCCGTCTTTGCCGACTATCCCAATTATCTTCGATTTTCTTTCCTTCGCGAGTTCAATGGCTTTAATAAGATTCACGCTTATATTTTTCTCGGCGTTACCTCCGCCGACCGAAAGAATAAGAATTCCGTCTTTATCATTAAGTCTGCCGGTATTCAGCCATTTCACGAAAACCGTTTCCCAGCCGTCGTCGTTGACCCTTGCCGTAAGTTCAGAAACGTTATCGGTAGGCGCGTAACATTCAATCCCGCAGATTTTACGGAAATCGTTGACAGTATGTGAAGCGTTCGCGGCGCTTCCGCCCACACCGAGAATAAAGAGTCTGCCGTTATTATTTTTAATGCTTATGATATCGTCGATTATGCGCCCGATAGCTTTTTTATCAAGTCTCTTTACGACTTCGTGTACTTCCTCAAAATATTTCTCTACGTAGTTACTGGACATTATTCTTTTTGTTTAAAGATAAAATATATTTTTCAGTTTCCTCTATTCCTGAGAAGGAGCCGATTTCGTAGAATCTTTCTCTGACCTCATACCCCGCGAGGTCGTCATTTTCGATGAGCGACCTGAAAACATCGTTAAGGTCAAAGGCCGAATTCTTTTCGCGGCCGGATAATACATTCTTCTTCAGCATGCTCAGACCGAAATCTATATAGCTGAACATACCGCCTGAATTCTTCTCATACCTAACGATTTTACCGTTTTTAAATTCGATATTTGATTTATCCCATTTATCGTCATTTTTCAAAACGGTCATCAGTCCGGAACGGGACTGACCTTTAAAATATTCAATAATATCAATGAAATCAATATTTAAAAAAGAATCACCGTACATTATCATAAACGGATCGCTCAGAAGGTCTATGGCATTAATTATCGCGCCGCCTGTACCGACGAGTTTATCCCCGTCGAATGAGTATTTGACATCAAGCCCGAATTTATCTCCGTTACCCACATAATCTTCTATCTCTTTGTGCAGGTTTCCGAGACATAGAACGACATTGCGAATACCTTTTTGTTTGAGGAGTTCAAGCTGGTGGCCGATAAACGGTTTTCCCGCAACCTCAATCATGGATTTCGGGATTTCAAGCGTTTTAGGATACAGTCTCGTAGCTTTTCCTCCTGCCAGGATTGCGATTGTTGAATCCATCAGCTGTAAAAAACTTTTTTAGCTCCTTCGAATTCAAAAGTGAACCACATAGGCTTGAGGCCTAGTTTTTTCATGGCTTCAACGAGTTTCGGTTTATTTCCCGGGCAGTAAAGCATGAGGAAACCGCCGCCGCCCGCACCGACGACTTTGCCTCCTGTCGCGCCGTTCTTCATAGCGTATTCATAGGCTTCGTCAATGAACGGGTCGGATATCTTGTCGGAAAGGCCTTTCTTGGTAAGCCAGTGGTTATGCAGGATATCACCGAAGTCATCTATTTTACCCTCTTCGAGAATTTTTCTCGTATAAAGCCCGATGTCCTTAATTTTATGCAGTCTATCGAGAGTGTCCTTGTCCTTTTTCTTGCTTTTTTCATTCTGTACGGAAAGAACAGTACCAGCGGAACGTGACTTGTTAAGGCAAAACAGAAAAAGATTATTCTGAAGTTCCATGAGAAGTTCTTCCCTAATATTCAACGGTTCCACGGTTACAGTATCGTCCTTATGAAAATAGTACGCATTGAAACCTCCGAAAGATGAAGCGTACTGGTCCTGTTTTCCAATAGGTTCTTTCAATATATCAATTTCTATCCTGCATGCAGTCTCCGCGAGTTTTTCGACGGAGAAATATTGTCTTTTATATCCGAAGAGTGCGTTAAGAAGCGCCACTGTGAATGTGGATGAAGTCCCCAACCCGCTGTTGGAGGGAACGTCCGCGATTGAAGCTATTTCAATCTGTTTTGAAATGCCTGTATAAATAAGCGCTTCCCTGAAAATCCTGTGTTCAATCTTTGAGACATCGTCGACTATTTCAGTCTTGGAATACGAAAGTCTGATGTCCTCTTCGAATCTTTTATTGAGAAGGATATGGACATATTTATTTATGCTCGTTGCGAGAAGGAATCCGCCGAATTCTTTGTAATAAGACGGAAGGTCAGTGCCTCCTCCGCCCATTGAAAGTCTTACCGGCGCTCTGGATACTATCATTGTTTTTTCCCCTTAATTGTTTCAATCATTGAAGAAACTGATTTTTCTATTGCTTCCGCCGAGCTGAACTGTCTTCTCCAGCCGAGTTTTTTAATTTTTTCGGAATTAAGGCGGACCACAGGAACGTCGCCTTTCCAGCCTCTGTCTGAGTCGCCGAAATTCAGTTTAACATTTTTGATATTCATAAGACGTACGACGATATCCGCGATTTCCCTGACTGTAATATAGTCATCAGTGCCGACGTTAAAATACGAAAAACCCTCAAGAAATTTTGTTTCAACCATTCGTATCGCGTTCAGTACATCATAAACATATATGTATGATTTACTCTGTGTTCCGTTGCCGAGTATATCGAGTTCAGCTGGATTTTTTATGAGTTTATTTATAAAATCATAACCGACGCCGTGCGTTTGATTTGGTCCTACTACATTTGCGAAACGGAAGGCCGCCGCATTCAAACCGAACATGAAGCAGTAAGAACTGAGTAGAGCTTCGCCCGCGAGTTTGCTGGCGCCGTAAGTTGAAATCGGCACCATAGGTCTGTAATCTTCGCCGGCTTCGTTATAGCCCGTATCGCCGTAAACTCCGCTGCCTGAGGCATAGATGAGTTTTTTAATCCCGTTTCTTCTTATTGCTTCTACAATATTATTAGTTAGATATGTACCTTCCCAGAAGTCAATATCCGGCTGCGTCAGGGCTTTTGAGATATCGGGATTTGAAGCGAAATGGTAAACACATTCGCAGCCTTTCATCGCGTTCGTAAGTTTGTCAATATCCTTAATATCGCCTTCAACAATCTTGAGATTATCAGAATCAAGAATTTCTTCAAGATGCCACATCTGTCCCGAAGAAAAATTATCATAAATCACTACATTTGAGCCGGGTTCTTCTTTAAGAATTTTTCTCGAAAGATGACTTCCGATAAAGCCCGCGCCCCCTGCGATAAAATAATTCGGCATATTAAAAATACTTTCTTTTTATATATTTGAGAAAAGTTGTAGTGCTTTTCCTGAAAAACGAAGGAGTAAATGAATGACAATACTGGAAACAATTTACGATGTAACCTTTTGTATAATTCGGATAGTTATTTTTATGGGCTCTTAGAATTTCGAAAATCATTCTCGCAGCCCCTCTCTGGTTTCTTAAAGATATATTCTGTCCAGCCATAAGATAGTAAGCAAAATATTCAGGAAAGTTGTACATTTTCCCATAGGTTCCCATTCGAAGCCAGAAATCCCAGTCTTCGGCGTAAGCCAATTTATTATATCCTCCTATATTGACGGCTACATCTTTTCTAAAAAGTACTGTAGGATGAGTCATCGGATTCGAAAGCAAGGCTTTTTTCCTTATAGCCTCATCTGTTTCATTTTCAAGATATCTGAAAATTTCTTCTTCCTTGTCGTTGATAGCAATAACTCCCCCGCCGACAAGAACATACTCCGTATTTTTTTCCATAAAACCTACCTGTTTGGCGAGTTTATCCTTATCGCACCATCTGTCATCGTCATCGAGCCTAGCGATATATTTGCCTTTGCTGTTATTAATTCCGAAGTTCAGAAATTTTGATATACCGGGTTCTTTGGTTACAGGGAGTCTGTGGTATTTTATTCTCTTATCCTCGGCACATAATTCTTCCATTTTTTCCTTTGTACCGTCGGAAGATATATCATCAATGACGAGCAGTTCCCAGTTTTTTATGGACTGCTCCATTACGCTGTTTATTGATTTCAACAGCCAGGACAGGCGGTTATACGTCGGTAATATTATACTAACAACCGGATTATCTTCTGCGGAAACTGTCATTTAGGCACTTCGTTGTAAACGTTATTATTTTATTGAAAATATTAAATTTAACAAAAAATTAGCATTTTTTCAATAAAAATCAGACAATATGTCAGAACTATTTGCCACATCTGTCCAAAATAATCTTTCCGATAAAATTTATTTGGACAGCAAAATACTTTTTGGACAGTCATAATACTTAAATATTCTTCTATAATCCTTTAAATTAGCCGTGTTTTCATACTTTTAAATGAATTTTGAGTATTAAATTATTTTGGACAGTATAGTGCAGGTTTAATATTT
>JAJTBN010000217.1 GCA_021286895.1 Bacteroidota bacterium
GATTGCTCCGTTCACCTTCGCGCCTATTGTCAGACCGGTTGTGAATATCGCGAATCGGTTGCTGCCGATAGGCCAGCTAAATCCGGGAGTATTATTCGTTCTTATATCCTGATTGAATATACCCGTATTTTGTATCCATGTCATAATCCTGTTGGGATTGAAAAGGATTTGCTGCTGAATAACATATTCGGAATTATTAGCGTGCGCAAACTTAATCACAGGCCCCGCAATCATGTCACTAACAGACAGCAGAACTAATAACAGAAGCAGTATTTTTTTCATGACGGTTTCCCGGTTAAATTATTTTAATAAAATCATTTTTCTTGTTCGTAAAATCTCATTCCCGTATTTCATAACGCAAAAATAAATCCCGCTTGTATTTCCCGACGCGTCCCATGTTGTTTCATAACTTCCCGGCTGTAGACTTTCGTTCACGAGAGTCGCGGCTTCTTTGCCGAGTATACCATAAACTTTTAGAGTAACAACACCATTTTCGCTTTTCCATTTTCCGTTTTCCGGTATATCAAACCGTATCTTCGTAACAGGATTGAACGGATTGGGAAAATTCTGATATAATTCAAATGTCGAAGGCAGAATGATATTAATATTATTAATTCTTACTGAGTTCCCTGATGGATTTCTTTTGTAAAAAACGTCGTAATTCCCGTACCGGTAATCTGTCCACAATATATGTACTGATGTCCCCGATACAGCAACCGAAGGACATCTTGATTCGCCAGAGTCATTCGTAAGTCTTAAATCTGTTGTCCAGGTTGCTCCGTTATCTGTCGAGCGCTTATAGTATATTTCATAATTATAATCCCTGTCATCCTGCCAGATTAGATGAAGTATTTCGCCCGAAACGACAATTGACGGATATTTCGATTCTCTAAAATTATATGATAATCTTTGTTCGATACCCCAGTCAACGCCATTGTTGGTTGACTTACTATAATAAATTTCGTTATTAGTATCTCTGTTATCCTGCCATACGACGTACACATTCTGATTAAACGCCGATATTGAAGGATAAACTGATGATGCGCTATTATTGCATAATTTAATATCTGAATCCCAGCTTACACCGATATCGGTTGAACGTTTAAAATATATTTCATAATTCCCGTCACGATTATCCATCCAGGTAATATAAAGAAATCCACCGGAAAACGTAGTTGATACAAAACCTGAATTTTCCGATGCATTCGTGAGTCGTGTATCGGCTCCCCAGGTCAGTCCGCCGTCAACAGAACGCTTATAATAAATCTCATAATTCCCGTCCCGTCTATCGGCCCAGAAAACGTTTACAACCTGACCAGAAGCTGCTATCACTGGGTAAATCGAAAATGAAGAGTCATTTGTCAGCCGAATATCAGGACTCCAGACGGAACCGTAATCGGTAGAGTACTTATAATAAATTTCCGACGAATAATCTCGGTTGTCTTCCCACACTACATAAACCTTTGGGCCAAAAACGGCTATTGACGGGTAATACGAATATTCCTGGAAATTAGTCAACCTAGTATCGGTTCCCCAAGTATTCCCAAGATCAGAGGAATGCTTATAGTATATTTCCCAGTTGCCATCCCTGTCATCGTGCCAGACCGCATAAATGTGATTACCTTCCGCAGCTATAGTTCTTGCATTATTATACGAAGTGGATGAAATACCGGAATTACTTGTGAGTCTTACATCCGTCTGCCACTGCGTATAACCGGATGTAAACATCAATGATAATAATAATATTATTATGTCTCTCAACAAACGATACATGAATTTATTTATTTCAGAACAATCATTTTTTTCGTTTCCGAATGTCCCGGACCTGCAAACCTGCAAAAATATACCCCGCTGCCGAATCCCGAAGCGTCCCACGCAGTTTCATAAGTACCGGGCTGAAGTCTCTCGTTAACCAGCGTCGTAACTTCCTTCCCGAGAATGTCATAAACCTTCAATGTCACAACACCATTTTCGCTTTTCCATTTTCCGTTTTCCGGTATATCAAACCGAATCTTCGTAACAGGATTGAACGGATTGGGATAGTTCTGGTAAAGCGAGAACGAAGCAGGGACAGATTCTGATACGTAGCTTATCCCTGTCAGCAAAGTATCGCCGTAAGTGATTCCGTTAATTTTGCAGCCCTTCAATGTATGCCATGTCTCGTCGCCTTCAACAAACCTGGCGAAATATATCCCGAAATTCCTGCAATAGTATCTTTCCTTGTAAATCAAGTCATCCTGCTTGAATACTTTTCTTTTGACGCTGCTTCCGAACAGAGTCGTATTAAGCGTATCTATGCAAATTGTTTTATAAACCGTCATACATTTCTTAAGCGTGTCTCCCATTCTTGACTGCAGTGAATCGACAGAATACTGATTGGTGTAATAGAAGCAGTTGCTGCCCGGTTTGAAAGTCATGATATTACCTGTAACCGAATCTATTCTAACGAGATTTTCGGTATAGCCCGGAAAATTCTGCGAACAGATGAAGTACCTGTGCCCCTGAATCAAGGTGTCCCCCGTAATCCTGACTTTGTACCTGTAACTCGGACCGTAGATACTTCCGACTTCGTAAACAAACAAATTACCTGTGTTCAAAGGAAAGAAAGAAAAAACTTCGGAACTAACATGCGCGCGAGAAGAGAAATTAATAATAAAAAGAAAACAAAATAATAAAGCCTTTTTCATAATAGTAAACTTTATGTTTTTGTAGATGATTTAATAGGCCCTGATTCCTCAACTCAATTTTATGATAATTATAAGTAAATATCAATGTAATTTTTCGCATTTCGTGCAGAATACTAAGCCGGTTAAAACCTGTCATTAATAAAAAAAGCCGGCTCTTAGAGCCGGCTATGGATACCGGCTTTCGCCGGTATGACAAAATATTATTTCTTCAATTACTAATTATTAATTATTAATTACCAATTATTTCTTCGGTACATTTTTAAGTGTTTCAAGCAGATAATCCCAGAACTTTTTCACTGTCTCGATGTTGCACTGCTCATCCGGAGAATGCGGGAATCTGATTGTCGGGCCAAATGAAATCATGTCGAGTTTCGGGAACACGCCGCCGATGAGGCCGCATTCGAGTCCCGCGTGTATCGCTTTGATTTCAGGCTTCTTACCGAACATTTTTTCGTAAATGTCTATCATCTCTGTAAGTATCGGCGAATTCGGATTCGGTTTCCATCCGGGATATTGTCCGTCGAATATTATTTCCGCCGCGCCCGCTAATTCGAACACCGCTTCCATCTTTCTTTCGAGCGCTTCTTTGCCGCTGTCAACCGAACTTCTAAGCAGGCATTTCACTTCAACCGTTTGAGTTTTATCATCCGATTTTACGACAGCAAGATTCGTCGATGTTTCAACCAGTCCGGGCATGTCGTTGCTCATTCTGATAACGTTGTTCGGAAGAGCATATATGCAGTTGATGAGATTCTTCTGCGTATCTTTATCCATTACACCAGAAGGCGCAGCCGTTTTTTCGGCAACGACTTCAAGTCCGGGATCCGCCGTTGCGAATTCCTTCTTAACCGTTTCCGCGTACGCTTTCACTTCCGCTTCGAATTTTGCCGCGTTTGCTTCCGGTACGAGAACAATCGCGTGTCCTTCTCTCGGAATCGCGTTGCGCAGGTTACCCCCTTCGACTTCCGCTAAAACCAATCCGATGTTTCTTTCCGCGTATCTCATGAATCTGAACAGCAGTTTGTTCGAGTTGCCTCTGCCAAGGTGAATGTCGCATCCCGAATGTCCGCCTTTAAGGCCTTTCACTGTCAGTTTGTAAGCCGCGTGCTTCGCCGGAACCGCTGTCTTTTTGTATTTGAATACCGCCGTCGCGTTCGTGCCGCCGGCGCATCCGATGAAGAGTTCGCCTTCGTCCTCGGAATCGAGGTTCATGAGAATGTCGCCTTTAAGATATCCGGGCTTCAGTCCGAAAGCGCCTGTCATGCCTGTTTCTTCGTCAATCGTGAACAGCGCTTCTATCGGACCGTGAACTATGTCTTTCGCTTCAAGCACCGCGAGTGCTGATGAAACGCCGATGCCGTTGTCGGCGCCGAGCGTCGTGCCTGTGGCCTTCACCCATTCGCCGTCAACTCTCGGCTTAATCGGGTCGGTTTCAAAATTATGATTCGCGTCGCTGTTCGCCTGAGGCACCATGTCGAGGTGTCCCTGCAGGATTACTCCCTGTCTGTTTTCCATCCCCTTTGTCGCAGGTTTGCGTATTACAACGTTACCGACTTCATCAAGTTCGTATTCGAGATTGTTCTTCTTTGCGAAGTTGACAACGTATTCACGCATAGCCGCTTCGTGTTTTGAAGGATGCGGAATGGCGCACATTTCCTCGAAGTGTTTCCAAATACCTTCGGGCTTCAGATTATTTAATACTGCCATGATTATTTATCCTTTTTAAGTTCTTTAAAATATATAAGATTATGTAAATTTAAGCCTCCGATGAATTTCGATACCCGTTCCTCTGCGGGCTCTAAATTATCGCCGAACTTCTCCCTTAGTTCTTCGATAATTTTTGTTACTTTTCTTTTTCCGTTTATCAGTAGCCAGGTCGCGGTACCGATTTCGTCGAGTTTCACTCTGATGTGTTTCGATTTCCCTTTCGGTATCAGCGATAATAAAAACTTATTCTTGAATTTAGGAACCAGTATACGTATAAGCCCTTCGTTCTCTTCGTGTTCATTTACTCTTACAGGAGTTAACTCAAGCAGGTTGTATACTTCCCTCTTTTTTGTATTGAACATACCTCAAAATAATTTTAAAAACGGATTAAAAAAAGATAATTCGTTGAACGCGGCTTAATCATTTCCCGGTACAAAAAGAGCTTTAAGCCGCGAATTAACACTAATTTTTTTTCCTTGCAAAGAGCTCACCGCAAAGACGCCAAGGACGCAAAGAAATAAATCCGGAAATTTTTCTGCCATGGATTTTCACTGATTTCACGGATTCTGAAAAAGAGCATTCAGCCG
>JAJTBN010000218.1 GCA_021286895.1 Bacteroidota bacterium
TCAAGATTTCCCGAATAAACCACAATGCGGCATGAATTTTTGTTGTTGCTTTCCATGAGTAAACAATAATTTAACATTTCTTAAACCTTAGCGTGATAAAAATATTCTTCTGCCGTTCTCCCAAACAAGCAATTGTTAACCTTTTCATATATTTGCCGTTATATAAATTTTATTACAGTTATGCTTTTATAAGCCTTCATTTTATTTCGCCTTTTTGTACGCTATCGTAGCGTAAACGTAAGGCTTTACGTAATCTATAATATCATCCGGCATATTCCTGAGAAGTATATTCTCAATTTCCCCTGATGAATCGACTTTTACACTCGTTATGAAATCCTCCTTTTTTATGACATGATTGTGAATAACCGTGAATTCATGTCCGCTCTCGCAGTCGATTTTTATGCCTTTGTATCCGAAATAATCGTACTCGGGTATTTCCAGTGTGTTGCAGTCAAGTTTATTCCAGATATTGTTTATTTTGTATACCGTATTCTTTGACAGATTCCAGAGATATTCCTTTTCCGGCTCCGGATTGAAAACAACTTTAGCGATATTTTTCATAGACTGATTTTAAACTTTTTGCGAACTCCGCCGAACATACTACATATAATCTTATTCCCTGACCGGAATCCTGACTACTTCGATCGGGCTGCCGTAACTGTCGTAAATTACGAGATACCAAACACCGTCAATATTAATTCTTACTGAGTTGGGAGGATCCTGATCAATGGCTGTTGATATTACGGTGCTGACTTTTTTCTCAGAAGCGGAAACGCCCGCGAATGCTGACAAGAGTACTACGAATAAAACCGCGATGATGATGATTGACTTTTTCATAAATTACCTTTCTATTTATTTTTTTATTTAAGTGAAAAATTTCTTTTGTTTAAAAATATTAAGCCTTTTTTGAACAAAAAAACTTATCTTTTGCCATTATTAACTAAGCCGTTATTAAAAGTGCGCGGATATTTAATTATCTATTGCTTTTTAATTATTTTTTAACGAGGTTGAAAGTGAACATTGTTTTTTAATTAACAAAACCGCCATGAAGAAAAGAGTAATCTTTGATCTTCTTAGGACTTTTTCTAAGAAAGAACTTAGAGAGTTAAAAAGATATCTTAACTCGCCGTATTTTAATTCGCGTAGAGTCCTTGCAGATATCTACGAAGAATTACTAAAATATTATCCGAAATTTGACGCTGAGCGCAGCGAGGAAGAAATTTTTGAGGAAGTACGTGAAAAATGTAAAATTATTAAATCCTCATTCATCGTCCTCATTTCATACCTTACTCAGCAAATACAGAATTTCGTAAAACAAAAGAGCGTCGAAATTAATCATTTCGCTTCTAACAACTTATTTTTAGATGAGTTAAGAAAGCGCAATCTGTATGCCCTGTTTATGCGTCATAGCAAAATTATGAACGCCCAGATAGAAAAGGATAAGACGTATTTTCAGGACAATATTTTTCAGTTGTATAAATACTATACAAACTTATTTAATTATAAAGCCATAACCGGTAAACTGAACCGCCCGACGAGCATTAAGAAACAGGTTAAAATTATCGACCAGGCGACGCAGAACCTTACGCTTTATTATATCACCGATACTATCTGCTATTTCCTGAACGCGTACGAGTATCAAACAGGTTTCAATCTACATAAAGATAAAAATCTTCCGCGCGTAATACTCTCGAACCTGAATCTTGAAAAAATTCTTGCCGAGTTCAAAGGCAATTATAAATACGATTACGTGCTCGAAGTTTATGTCAAACTTCTTAAGATGTACGCGGAACCCACAAAGACCGAGTATTATAAATCGTTCAAGGGACTTGTTGAAACTTACTTCAACAGGATGAGCAAGAGCGAACTCGCGTTCCTGTACTCGCGCCTTATTTCGTTCTGCATCGGAAGAATTAACGAGGACAAGAGCATAGACTATTACAGGAAGGAACTTTACGGACTGTACAAGAACTACATCGAAAGCCAGCTGTTCAGGACGGAAAAGACTGAATACCTGTCTGATACGCTTTTCCGCGCAATCCTTCTGAACGCGTTCGCGCTGCATGAATTCAACTGGGCGAAACAGTTCATAGAAAAATACAGTTACAACCTGAATCCGTCGCACGCGCAGAATATGTACAACTACAGCAACGCGCTGCTCAATTATAAGACCGGAAATTACAGGGACTCGATAGAATTCGCCAACAAGGTGAATCTCGACGTGTTCATATATAAATATGACCTCAAGTTCTACCAGTTGTTCTGCTACTACGAACTCGGGGAATACGATCCGGCGAAGAGCATTCTTCACAACTATGAATCTGTCATCAGGTACGATAAACTGCTTAACAAGGATACAAAGAACTCGTACATCAGATTCCTTAAATATTACAACCGCATGCTGAGGTCGAGCCTTTCGAAAAAACAGCAGCCCCCGGCGGGATATCTCTATCAGAAACTGCAGGGCGAAAGAGACGTTATGCACAAAGAATGGCTGATTGAAAAAACAGGCCAGCTTGCAAAGGCTCAGGAAAAAATGAGAAAAGCTCAATAAAAGAAAAAGACATCGTATAAAAACGGGAAAGATACCTTTCCCGTTTTTTTTATTTTAACACTTGGCGGAATAAATATATGTCCCGCGTCTCCGAAAAAGTTATAGAATGGAAACTTATAATTTTTTATAATATTTTATATTTAATAAAAATTAATTAAACCACTTTTGCTTTGAAGAGAAAATACTTAATACTCGCTGCAGCATTATTTTCTTTTTTGCTAATCTCCGGCTGCGGAAAATCACGTCATCAGAAAGTTTTCAACACATCGCCGGTATCGATTAAGCAGTACGATACTCCTCCGGGCGCCGACCCGACTGTTTCCGCCGACGCGGGAGGTAAAGGATTCAAAGGCGAAGGATGGGAAACCGCCGGCAGTTATAACCCCGCCGGAAATCCCAAAGCGGTAAAGGGCGGAAGTTTTGTGATGTCTGTCAAGGATTATCCGCCGACGCTGAGAATTATGGGAAAAGACAACGGTACGGAGTTTACCAGCGTGACAAAAGACCTTCTTTACGAAACCCTTCTCGGACAGGACCCCGTTACGGGCGAGTATATTCCGAAACTTGCAACGCACTGGAAAATCGCCGACGATAAGTTGTCGTTTAGTTTCAGGATTAATCCCGACGCCAGATGGGCGGACGGAAAACCCGTTACCTCGGAAGACGTGATTGAGACATGGAAACTAATTACAAATCCAGAAATCCTCGACCCCTATTCAAGCATGATGATGGGCACCTATGAACAGCCGGTTGCGGAAAGCAAATATATAGTCTCCGTGAAATCGAAGGAACTTAACTGGAGACAGTTTTATTATTTTGCCCTGGGACTGAAGATTCTCCCGGCGCACTACATCGCGGGCATAAGCGGAAAGGACTTTCTCGAAAAATATCAGTTCAAATATATTCCCGGCAGCGGACCTTATCTTATAAAAGATGAAGACGTTGTCAAAGACCAGTCGATTACCGCAAGAAGACGAAGCGACTACTGGGCTGAGAAGGAAAAATTCAATGCGGGATGCAACAATTTCGACCTGATAAAATTTGTATTTACGAAAGACGATAATCTCGAATATGAAAAATTCCGCAAAGGCGAAATTGACATGCTGCCTGTTTACAGGTCGTCTGTCTGGCAGGAAAAATTCGATTACGAGGAAATAAAAAAAGGACTCACATTAAAACGGCAGGTGTACAACCTGTTTCCCTCTGGAATACAGGGAATCTGCCTGAACACGAGAATAAAACCTTTTGACGATATAAAAGTCAGGAAAGCGTTTTCATACGCCTTCGACAGGAACAAGTTCAACGAAAAACTTTTCTTTAATTCTTACGCGATGCTGTCATCGTATTTTCAGGGCTCCGAGTATGAGAACAAATCAAATCCCGTAACGGGATTCAATCTCGATTCCGCGAAGAATCTTCTCGCCGAGGCAGGCTGGACTGAAAAGAATTCCGACGGCTATCTCGTGAAAGACGGCAAAGTTTTCGAAGTCGAACTTCCGTATTTTCAGAAAACGATGGAAAGATACCTGACGATTTATCAGGAAGACCTGAAAAAAATCGGAGTAAAACTCAGCCTTCGCGAAACCGACGCGGCTACGTCGTATAAGATGGGAAATGAAAGGAACTTCACCATGATTATAGTTAATTGGGTGGGTCTTGACGTTCCGAACCCCGAAAGTTTTGCAGGTTCTAAAATAGCGGATGAACCTAATACCACAAACTGGAGCGGTATAAAAGACAGGAGAATTGACGAACTGTGCGATAAATACAACGTCTCGTTTGACAAGACGGAAAGAGTGAATTTAATCCGCGAGATTGACGGGATACTCGCGAATTTCTACGGGTATATACTCATGTGGTATGCACCTTACCAGAGAATCGTATTTCAGAATAAATTCGGATATCCCGAAGGACTGATAGGAAGAACGACTTTTGTAGAATCAATACCCGTGCTCTGGTTCAATGACCCTGAAAAGGCTTATGAATACGACGAAGCGCTTAAGGATAACACTAAAACGATGGCTCCGGGCGAGATTGAAAATAAATTCTGGATTAATCCCGCGAAGAAATAAAAGTTCGGCGAACGAATAAAATTCCGGCTTTGACGAGATATTTTATCAGAAGAATATTGCTTTTAATTCCGACATTTGTCGGAATTACTTTAATTACTTTTCTCATACTCCAGTTTGTTCCGGGAGGACCGATGGAACAGTATCTAATGAAGGTTCAAACCGGGCAGGGGACTTCGGAAATTTCGGGCATAACTTCCGGTAAAACGGGAATTACAAACATACCCGAATCCGCGCTAAAGGAAATGAAATCCTTTTACGGATTCGATAAGCCTGTGATGACGAGATATTTCGAATGGGTCGGCAACCCTCCTAAATTGAACTTCGGCAAATCCTATG
>JAJTBN010000011.1 GCA_021286895.1 Bacteroidota bacterium
CCACAGGTTTCAGAATGTATCAGGGAACCGAGATACATAATGGACGCGCCTATTGCGAAAATCTGACTCCATATTATGACATCGATTTGATAGAATATTTATTCTCCACGAATTATACTGAAATATACAGGAACGCATTTAAAGACAGTAAGCGATATAAATCGAAAGGAAAGACTATTTATCCTGTAATAATAAAGATGAATTATCCGGACTTGAACAAATATCCGGTCGACGAAGGTTATCCTCCGGATTTTTTACTGAATCCTTTAAAATCATTTCTGATTCCATTTAGATACAGGAATGTGAATAAGGGAAGGCATATACGATCAGAATATGAAGTGAACGGTTTGTCAAGATTATTGGCGATGGATTTTTTGAAGACATGCACTAATAATCAGGATATTTTCAATAACGATATACTTAAAAAAGAATGCAGACTGCATTCCCGTGGCATTGTTGAGGACAGCGACAGCCTCAACAGAGTCTTGTCTCTCGCGGTATGGATGTCCGGAACTTTATGAGAGTACTGATAATAGCCAATATAAGGAAGCAGCAGGGAGGCATTACTACCCAGATTTTCGAATTAAAAGTATCGCTTGAATCAGAAGGACATGAAGTACGGCTTGTTTCAACACACGGCCGGTTTATTGAACGTCTCAAATCGCCGTTTAAAGCATACACCGAATCGGGAAAATGCGACATCATACTGGGTGTCGGGTGCGCATACTATGGGGTAATACCTATGCTGGTTGCTTCAGTTGTGTCAAAATTAAGAAGGAAAGATATCATATACAATTTCCATGACGGACAGGTCTGCGATTTTATAAAAAAGTACAGCGGCCTGCTTCGTCTTTTCTTTGGAAGGGAAAAAATTATTGTTGCTACTCCTTTTCTTGAAAATGTATTCAGGGAATCCGGTTTTAATCCTGTCTTGATAAATAATCATTTCAACAATATTATAGTGCACAGGAAAGAAAGGAAAAGCGGCAATATAAAGATAATGTGGGCGAGAAGTTTTGAGAAATTGTACAGAGCCGATGTAGCTCTTGAGGGGGCAAAAAATATTCTGAAGACAGTTACCGCCGAATTCCATTTTTATGGAGGAGGCTCTCAGAGGGATTATTATTTGAGAAAATACGGAGAAGTAAAAGGAATCTTTTTTCATGATTTCATGAAGCGAGAAAATCTGCTTTCTGAATACAAGGATTACGATATATTCATCAACACGACAGATTACGACAATTTTCCGATGAGCATAGTCGAAGCCGGAATGAATGGACTGGTAGTTCTGACATCTAACGCTGCCGGAACATCATCAATCTATAACGATTCCGAGGTCTTCTTCTTCTCGAAAGGTGACACTGAGGATTTCGAGAGCAAACTTGGCTCTCTAATCGCGGATATTCAAAGTTACGGCTATCTTAGGGATAACCTTGAAAAAAAGATAATGAGTTTCTCATGGGAGAATGTAAGGGAGAAATGGCTTAAGGCTCTAAACGCAGGGCAAGCAAATCCGATAAAGTTAGATTCAAATCGTGAGAATGATTAACGATTAGAATGTTAAAGCTCAATAGGAAATATTTGTTATTATTTACGGTAGCGTTCATGCTGCGGGTTTTGTATATTTTTGTTCCTTCATTTGATTATTATGCTAAAAGTTTTCCCGTAAGTTTTAACGCATCGGAACAGGTATCCGATGCCAAAACGTACGTAAAACTGGCTGACGGACTCCTTGAAAAAGGGTATCCTTCGGTAAACGGCAAATTGGTGATGTTCAGCGGATACGTTTATCCGTTCGTTCTTGCGGTATTCCTTTTTCTTACGAGAAATCTAATACTTTTGTATATATTCCAGGCAGCTTTGTCCGCCTCGGTTTGCTTAATGACGGCAAAGATATCTACGATGATTTCAAGGAATGAAAATCATGGATTAATATCGGGATACCTGTGGGCGTTTTATTATCCTGCATTCATGACAATTTCCAGACCGCTTACGGAACCGGTATTTATATTTATTTTTGTCGGAACGATTTTATTCGTTGTATCGAGAATCAGGAAACACGATGATTTCAAAATCGGGTCGTACGTACTGGCCGGCTTATTAATTTCAATAGCGGCGCTAACAAGAGCAATGCTGTTCTATGTTTTTTTCATTATGCTTGCGGTGTACTTTGTTTATACGTTTATAAATACCAGGAAAGCGGATTACAAAATAATTTTTACGGTATTAGCGTTTGTGATTCTTCAAGTACCGTGGACCTATCTGGGATATAATAACTATGGCAGGATTACGCTGGGTTCCAGCAACGGCGGCGGCAATCTTCTGCTCGGGACGTATATTAAAGGCGGCGGGGAATATTCGCAGGATGTTTTCGGTGATCCGGATCATCCGATACATTTGTTCGATAGTCTGGCGGCAAGATATCAATGGAGTGATGCTCAGAAAGATTCGGCTTATTTCGAATCAGCAAAGATACAGATTAAGGACAACATCAAAAACCATCCTCTTGAATCGGTAAGGCTGATGGTATATCAGATTTCCAGGTTCTGGCTTAACGTACCGTTTAATCATAAATCGGGAATAGGGAACAACATAAATATATTCGCAACTATTGTTTTGATGGTGTTTATGTTCTATGGTTATGTAAGACTTAGAAGGATCAATAAAGGTATATCAGAAATGTTGTTCATACTAATATTCCTTTTCTGCCTACCTCATGCAATAACGATTTCTATATTACGTTATTCTTTTCCGATAATTCCATTGATGTATATATTTTCAGGATTCGGTATTTACTCATTTTACGAAAAAATAAAAAATCGCCGTAAAGGAAAAATATCAGGGGGACTTCGTTGATTGTACTTTGACAATTCAATCATATCGAGAATTAAAAAAGAAAGAAGTCCGTTAAGACTGCTGTATAACAGATTATTTTTCCCTTTCATAGCAGTGATGCCCGACAGTCTGTGTTTAAGAATGGGACTAACGCCATTAGATGAGGAAAGGGTGATAATCGTTAATAAATATATTGCCGGCAGGTTTCTTGATATCGGCTGCGGAACGAATATTTTTAAAAAGATAAGGGGAAACGGAATAGGCATAGACGTATATCCCTGGGCTGGGACGGACTTTGTTGTTGATGATACAGTAAAACTTAATTTTGAAGACGGTGAATTTGACTCTGTATTAATCGTAGCGGCGTTGAATCACATTCCTGAGAGAGATAAGGTGCTGCTGGAATCGTACAGGGTGCTTAAACCCGGCGGAAAGATTATACTTACTATGCTCACGCCCTTTATATCGTATATAACTCATAAGATAAGGTATTTCTATGACGAAGACCAGACGGAGCGGGAGATAAAAAACGGTGAAATATGGGGAATTAGCCGTAAGCAAATGTACGGCTTACTTGATTCGGCTGGTTTTAAGGAAATATTTTCAGAAGGTTTTGTCTATGGTCTTAACAGAATATATATCGGATATAAAAAATAATTTTATTCATTATTCAGGAAATCATGGATAAATTCAAAACGGCAGTAATAATACCCTGTTACAGAGTACGTGAGACAATAGCCGATGTTATAAACGCTGTACCGGAAATGATACAGCGTATTTATATCATCGACGACAAGTGTCCGGATAAATCCGGGAATTTTGTCGAGAGCAGCGTAAATGACCCAAGGGTAAAAGTTATTTATCATTCAAAGAACAAAGGTGTCGGAGGAGCGATGAAGACGGGATACAGGACCGCCCTTGAAGATGGATTCGATATTATGGTTAAGATTGACGGTGACGGTCAGATGGATCCACGACTAATTATGCAGTTTACAGACAGGATAAAGGTTAAGTCCGCCGATTACGTAAAAGGCAACAGATTCTATCTGCTTGATAATCTTGCAGGAATGCCCAGAATAAGGATGGTAGGGAACTTTGCTATATCATTTTTCAGCAAACTTGTGAGCGGATACTGGGAGTTGATGGATCCGGCAAACGGGTTTACAGCTATCACAAAAGAGGCCTTGAATATTCTGCCTCTAGACAGGATTGACGACGGTTATTTTTTCGAAAACGATATGCTTTTCAGGCTGGGTACGTTCAGGCTTGCAGTCGAAGAGATTTCCATAGAATCAGTATACAGAAATGAAAAAAGCAATCTGAAGGTTTCCGTGGTTTTGTTCAGTTTCCCGTTTAAATATATTAACAGATTTGTAAAAAGGATATTCTACAATTATTTCCTGAGAGATTTTAATCTCGGTTCCCTGTACATTGTGCTTAGCACGTTGATGATCACCGCGGGGACTATATTTGGCGCGTATAAGTGGATAAAAAGTTATGAAACCAACATACCTTCGACAGCGGGAACCGTAATCATACCTACATTACTTCTGATATTCGGCATGCAGTTTTTCATTTCCGCTGTAAACTTTGATTTAGGCAATAAGCGGCGAGTAACTTTGAAGAAAAAATAGATGTACTTAAAAAGAAAACGTAAACATTACGAAAGAGACACTCATCCGGTTTTAAAGAACGGGCTTGAAAAATTATTCCCAGAAGATCAGTTGTTTTCCGTGGAGGCATCAATTGACACTATGGTGCCATGGATAGAATACGTATGCGGTATCGTAAATAAGAATGTGCTTGTATTCGGTACAGGGCTCGGAGGCACTTCAGTAGCATGTGCTCTAAAAATCGGGAATGGCAAAGTTTATGGTATAGATATTAGCAGGGAAGCAGTGGAGAAAACTGGAATAAAGGCTGAAGCATACGGTGTTAGGGATAAAATGGAACTTGTGCATCAGGAAGACACATATCCTTTAAGATTTAAAGATAATATGTTTGATATCGTAATTTTGGCTGATGTTATCGAACATATAGTAAATGATAGGGAGAAATATGTAAGGGAGGTCTACAGAGTTGCAAAAAAAGGCGGATATATGATAATCACGGGAACGCCTAATGTACTCTATGCAAAGGATAGACATACAACCGGACTTTATTTCATCCCGTGGTTGTCGAGCAAAGCGGCTTACAGATATGCGGTTTTGAGAAAAAGATGGAAAGTTGGAGAAAATCTGGATTACGCGGGAAGGAAGGGTACTTCGTACTGGCATATAAAGAAATGGCTAAGAGGTTTCGATTACGAGATTATGAATCTGCGAAAGGGATTTACTTCGGATTATCTTAAAAAGAATGGGAGGTTGAACACGACGATGAGGAAGATACTGTTTGTGCCTTATCGGTTTACGGAAAAAATCCTATCTGCAGTATTCCGAATTCCTGTAACGGCATTCATGCCTTACATAAATCATCTGTTCATAAAGAAAGTTAAATAAATGTGCGGTATTTGCGGAATATATTCGTTTAACAAGAATGACGGGAATGATGAACGTACGCGGGTGATGATGGATTCTATACGGCACAGAGGGCCGGATGACAGCGGAATATGGAGCGACAAAAAAGTGTCGATGGGATTTGTGAGACTCAGTATAATTGACCTGACACATTCGGCGAATCAGCCTATGACTGATGATGAAAACCGATATGTTATAACTTTCAACGGTGAAATTTACAATTACATTGAAATCCGGGAACAACTGAAATCCAAAGGATATACTTTCAGAACGAATTCGGATACTGAGGTTCTTCTGAAGTCTTATATTGAATGGGACAAAAAGTGTTTAGGCAAGTTGAACGGAATGTTTGCATTCGCGCTTTATGACAGGTATTCGGGCAAACTTCTTCTGGCAAGAGACAGGTACGGAATAAAACCTTTATATTATTACGTTGATTCGGATAAATTGATTTACGCTTCCGAAATCAAGCCAATTCTGGATATTAATCCCGAACTTAGAGAAACAAACGAGGAAGCCGCATTCAATTATCTTGTCTTCAACAGAACCGATTACGACGAATCTACATTTTTCAAGCGGATCGTTAAACTCAAACACGGACACTATACGGAAATCGAAACGAAGACTGAAATATTCAAATGGTATAACTTAAAAGATAGGTTAAGGAATCAAGTCACGGAAGGGAATCTGAAGGATAAACTTGAATCATCAATAAGGCTCAGACTAAGGAGCGACGTTCCCGTAGGTGTATGTTTAAGCGGCGGACTTGACTCATCGTCAATAATGTCGGTGCTTACCGGGAAATTCGGAAGAAGGGACATTAATTCGTTCTCCGCGGTATATGACGAAGATTTCGAGCAGGATGAAAAAAAGTATATAGATGAATATTCCGCAGCGCTTGATAATATGTATTTTACGACCCCGACATACGACACGCTTTTTAATGACAAAGAAAAATTTGTTCTGGCTCACGGCGAGCCGGTTCCATCTACTTCGCCTTATGCTCAGTTTAAAGTAATGGAACTTGCGAAGGATTACGTGAAGGTTACGCTTGACGGACAGGGAGCGGATGAAGAACTTGCCGGATATCATTATTTTTTCGGGAACTATTACAAAGAACTTCTGCTGAGATTCCGTTTTATAAGATTAATTTTTGAAATGATTAGTTATTACGGAAAGCATGATTCTATATACGCATACAAAACATTCCTATATTATCTTATGCCGGCATTTTTAAAGACTAAACTTAGGAAAGACAAAGCGGGTTATCTGAACGATGAATTTTATGCGGAGTTCAGAAAAGACAATAAGATTGCCGGCGAACTTTATTCTTCGGGCTCACTGAACGAAGCTCTTTATAAGCATTTTGAGATGAAACTCGAACATCTTTTGAAATGGGAAGACAGAAATTCAATGTACTTTTCTCTTGAAGCGAGGCTGCCTTTTCTCGATTACAGGGTAGTCGAGCACAGCCTGTCGCTGCCTTCATCAATGATTATCAGAAAAGGCATGACCAAATACGCTTTAAGGGAAGAAATGAAAGGGCTGCTGCCTGAAAAAATCCGAATGCGCACGGATAAAACCGGATTCGACACGCCTGAAGACGAGTGGTTCAGGGAGAAAAAATTCAAAAACTATATTATGGATATGCTCTCTTCCGGCAGATTCCGGAATTACGGGTTTATAAACGCGGACAGAGCGAAAGAATTGTATTCTAAGCATCTTGAAAAAAGGATTAACATATCGAAGGATATTTGGAAGTGGATAAATCTGGATTTGTGGTACAATCATTTCATCGGATAAAATGCACAAAGTAGAGGTATATAATGACATAAACGGAAACTTTGAATTGATGGAATACCTCCGTTCATCCGTGGATATTTCAGTATTCCAAACAAAGTATTTTCTCGATTTATATAATGCAACCAAAGGGCTTGAAGGAATCATGTTAGTCTGCAAGAATGATGGCAGAATTACTGGTGTACTTCTTGTCCAAATTCAGGATTATTTCAGTAGTTTACCCGGGTTCCTGACAAGGCGTGCTGTAATCATAGGAGGACCTTATACTACGGATGGTGATTTGGAATCGGCACAAGTGCTTTTGAAGGAATATAGGACATATATAGGGAAAAAAGTTATTTATACCCAGGTCAGAAGACTATACCAAAACGGAATCGACAATAACACATTTACAGAAAATGGTTACACTTATTACGATCATTTGAATTTTATTGTCAGCCTCACTGAAGGCGAAGAAATGTGCTGGAAAAATATGTACCCCAAACGGAGGAACGTACGAAAAGCAAAAAAGGAGGGGGTTGAATTTACTGAAATTGATTACGACAGGGATATGGATAGGGCATACGACATACTTGAAAACATTTACAAAAGGGCAAGACTTCCGCTGCCTGAAAAAAAATATTTCGAAAAGGCTTTAGAACTTATGGGTAAGGAAGGGATATTCCGGGTTTTCGGCGGATATTTGGAGAGTAATCTTATTGGTGTGATATATGCACTTTGTTATAAGGGCATTATTTACGAATGGTATACCGGAAGCTATAATGAATTCCTTAATGTACGTCCTAACGATCTTATTATTTGGGAAACTATCCGTTACGGTATCCGGAATGGATATAGGATTTTTGATTTTGGCGGGGCCGGGAATCCTAACAAGGAATATGGAGTAAGAGATCACAAGAAAAAATTCGGAGGTATTGAAATTAATACAGGCAGGTTTGAGTTAGTGCATAAACCCATGATTATGAAAATTGCCGGAACTGGTTTCCGGATTTGGCAGATGATGAAAGGAAGGAAATGAAGATTGCAATCGACATAGGTCATCCGGCTCATGTAAACTTTTTTAAAGTAGCGGCAAATCGTTTCAGGGATGAAGGTCATGAGGTGACGATAATATACCTTGATAGAGGTGTATTGCCGTCTATTGTTGAAAATGAATACAGCGGTTTTCAGCTTGTTCGAATTGGAAAACATCGCGGCTCGAAATTATCGGTTATAATTGATGCTAACATAAAAAGATTTTTTCAACTTGCGAAGTACTTATATAACAACAGGTTTGATATTGGGCTTGGAGTCGGAAGTTTTAATTTTGGAGCAGTATTGAAACTTTTATCGTTGCCGAATATACAGTTTGACGATGATCCCGAAAGGGGTATCAATACAATACTCGAAAAACTGACAGCGACGCAATTGTTCTTTCCGCCTATCATTGAAAACTTCGGGAATATAAGGAATTTTAAAGCACTTAAGGAGTGGGCTTATCTTTCTCCTAAATATTTTACTCCTAATGTGAAAGCACTTGATGAATACGGGCTAAGGGAAAAAGAATATGTTTTTGTGAGAGAGATAAGCACAGGATCTCTCAATTATTCAATGCAGAGGGCTAATATAATTGCAACATTTGCAAGAAAATTTAACAAAAACGAAAATGTAGTTCTTTCGCTCGAAAGTAAGAAGAAAGCAGGATATTATCCTGATAAATGGCAGATTCTCGAGGAGCCTATAAATGATATTCACAGTATAATATATTACAGTAAACTTGTAATATCTTCGGGTGACAGTATGGCTAGAGAAGGTGCAATGCTTGGAGTCCCCAGCATATATTGCGGTTACAGGGTAATGAAGGCAAACAGCATACTCGAAAACAAGAACATGCTGTTTCATATTAAACCGGAAGAAGTAGTGATAAGGACGGAATCGATTGCTAAAGCGGGAAATTCAGGAATCAGCCAGGGAAATTTCAGAAATATGCTTATGAATGAATGGGTCGATGTATCAGACTTGATTTACGATGCTGTAATGAAAATCATGAATAATGGAAACACGAACTAAACATTTTAAACAGAAATTTTTCGTTTACAGAATTTTCGGAGAAAAGAACTACACTGAGTTAAAGTTTCTGAAAATCAGGATGAAAGTTTTCTTCGGCGTTGAATATGAAGCAACGAAATTTCTGAAAAATGTAATGCGTGAAGGAGAAATCTTCTTTGATATAGGCGCTAATCTCGGGCAGTATGCAATAAAGCTGAGTAAACTTTTTTCAGGAGGTGTGAAGATATATTTGTTCGAGCCATATCGTGATAATTACTTACGATTGGAGAAATATTTTACTGATTTGATTAATGTAAGGGTTGAGAATGCGGCTGTAAGCAATTTTTCAGGAAATTCCGAATTGAATATTCCTCTTTTAAACGGAATCAAAATAGACACTCAGGCTACGATAAATGAAAGCAGCCGAAAGAGGGATTTCGACGGTTATATAAGGGAATCTGTTAGAGTAATAAGTATAGACAGGTTTGTGATGGATAATCGCATTCCGCGTGTGGATTTCATAAAAAGCGATACTGAAGGTGATGACACTAAAGTGATTCTTGGTGCAAGGGAAACGATATCAACTTATTCGCCTGTGATAATGACAGAGGATAACCTGATTGGGGAATCGCTTGATTTTCTAAATAAAGAAGGTTACACTGATTACCTTGCGACTACAGACGGTTATCTTGTAAAAATGGAAGATGATGTGTCGATGCCTTATTCGGCAATTCGCGATGTTGTGATATACCTCCACAAAAAATCTGTAAATAAGTACAAAATTTTCATAAAGCAGAAATGAATTTATTAATCGACATTTGCCATCCCGCTCACGTTCATCTTTTCAGGAATTTCATAAAAATTATGAAATCCAGGAATCACAACGTGTACATAGCAGTGAAAGACATTCCGGCAGCAAAGGAACTTTTAAGAACTTATGGCATCCGTTATATCGATTATGGTCAAAAATCTCATTCGATTATCGGGAAGACACTCCGACAATTTAAATACGACAATTCTATTCGTAAGATTGTAAATGAGTTGGAAATCGACTTAGGGATAGGTACATCAATCACAATCGCGCATGCTTCAAAAATATCAAGCATGAAATCATTTGTTTTTGACGATGATGATGCGAGTGTTGAACCCTTATTCTCTAAGTTTACACATCCTTTCGCGGATTATCTGATATCACCCGATGTTCTTAAACATGAGAGAACAAAGCCGAATCACATTGTTTATCCGGGCTTTCACGAACTCGCATATCTGCATCCGAACCGATTTACCCCTGATGCTCGTGTTCTTGATTCTCTCGGTCTAGAAAAGGGCGAGAAATTTTTTATTCTCAGATTCAATGCTTTTAAAGCGCACCACGATATCGGAATAAAAGGTCTTAATATGGACCAAAAGCGAAGCCTTGTAGATACACTGACAAAATTCGGTAGAGTGTTTATTACGACAGAAGATAGAATCGATAAGGAATTCGTTAAATATCAGCTTAAATCGAAGCCGGAGGATATTTTTTCGCTTTTATTTTACGCGAGACTTTTTGTTGGTGACAGTCAGACCATGACGAATGAAGCGGCAGTATTGGGAACGCCATCACTAAGATTAAATTCATTCGTCGGGCGGATATCATATCTTGAGCAGCAGGAAAAGAAATACAAACTGGCTTTCGGGTTCAAACCGAATGAATTCAATTTATTACTTTATAAAATAGTTGGTCTCCTCTCAAACCCTAAACTTAAAGATGAGTGGCAGGAAAAAAGGAAAGTGATGTTGGCTGATAAGATAGACGAGACAGCGTTTCTCGTAGATCTCATAGACAAATATCCCGGAAGCATTAAGGATATCAAAAATAATGCTGAATACTTTGAAAAATTTAAATAAATTCGGAAAGTAAATACCATGAAATTTGTTTAAATCGATTTTCGAATATAAGGAAAAACACAGACCTCTGAATCAGATTGATGAATCTGTCCTTTCTTATATTCTTAAGTTCATAAATCCTTTCCACGAGAATACGAGAATTCTGGACACTTCAACATTATTCAATTTTGAAACTATATCCAAACCGGTTGAAAACATAATAAATCTAAGGAAAATCAACTATTTCCCGGATTTAAACAAATTATTTTATGTAATTAACGAAAAACTCTATAACGGCGGATATTTCATCGGATGCGTCGAGATTTATGAGCAGAGGAAGAAACACGTCTACAACAAATTCCCGCCATATACAGGAGCGCCCTTTTATTTTCTGGATTTTATTCTCAACAGAATAATCCCCAAACTTGCGATTACAAAGAAAATCAATCTAAGATGGCTGAGAACGCGAAACAACGCTGTCTCAAAGGCGGAAGTTTTCGGCAGGCTATACGCAGTGGGATACGAAATATTGGATTTCAGGGAAATCAACAATCTGCTCTATTTTGTAGCGAAGAGAATAAAGGGTCCGCTTACAACAGGAGCATACCAGATGGGCCTGCTGTACAAGATGAAACGCGTGGGCAAGAACGGTAAGATTATAAATGTTTACAAGATACGAACAATGAATCCTTACGCGGAGTTTTTACAGAGTTATCTGTATGATAAGCATAGTCTCAAAGAAGGCGGGAAATTCAAGAACGATTTCCGGGTCACTTCATGGGGGAAATTTCTGAGGAAGTACTGGATAGATGAACTACCTATGCTTTACAACGTGTTCAAAGGGGATTTAAAACTCGTTGGCGTGAGGCCGCTGTCAAAACATTATTTTGACCTGTATGACGACGAAATCAAACAACTAAGGATAAAGAACAAGCCCGGTCTCGTGCCGCCGTATTACGCCGACATGCCGAAGACATTTCAGGAGATTATGGAATCTGAGAAGAGATATCTCCTTGCGTACGAGAAAAGTAAACTAAAGACAGATTTCGTTTATTTCTTTAAGGCATTTAAAAACATTATTTTTAATAAAGCGAGAAGTTCCTGATGAAAAAATTCCTGATGTTCCTGCTCTTAGTCTCTAACATCGCCTTAGCGCAGATGGAATACACTCCGGTCGATCATCCTGTCTATGATTTTCTGAAGAGGATGAGCCTGAAAGATTACATAACCGGATATAATTCCGGCTCACTTCCTATTTCGAGGAACAGGATAAGCAATTATCTTATCGAATTAAAAAATCACAGGGATAAACTATCCGGAACGGACAGGAAAATTCTCGACGATTTCCTTGTCGAATATTCTTATGACGTAAATAAAAATCTTGCGAATTCATATTCTTTCTTCTCCGATGTCAAATCCTTTTCAATTTTCAGGGATGACAAGCAGAAGTATGCTTATGCCTACAATGATTCTAACGTTTCGTTCTTCTGGGATGTGACGGGATATTTGTCGCAAAAGAATTCAAAGGCAGATTCGCTCGGAAACAACTCGATAGCGCTTGGAGAGATTGGTACGAGGTTCCGAGGAACCTTGTTCGGTTCGGTGGGATATTATCTACGGATGTCGAACGGACAGAAACTGACCGGAAAACAAAAGGATATTGATTATGCTATAGCAGTGAATCCGAAACTGCAGGCTAATACCAAATTCAGGTACGAAGGCAACAACTTTGATACATACGAGGGGTACATCAGATACGCGACAGACGGGGAATGGCTCTCGCTGACGGCGGGTAAGGAAGCTATGACGTACGGTTTCGGATATGTGGATAAACTTTTCCTGTCGACAAATTCGGTGCCTTTCAGTTTTCTCAGACTTGAAATGAATTATAAATCACTGCAATATTCGTTTATGTACGGCAGTTTAAAAGGGGATTCTTTGGGAAGAGATATTCCAAGCAAGAGCATAGCCACGCACAGGGTTGACGTTGGATTCGGAAAGGCATTCAGGTTCGGCTTCTGGGAATCGATAATTATATCTGATAACTTTTTCAATTTCACGTACCTTAATCCTTTAAGTTTTCTCAGGTCGTCGGATTATAACGCCGGCGAAAACACCGGCGGAAACAAGAATAATGCTTTGATGGGCCTTGACTGCGAAGTTCATCCTTTAAAGGATGTTTCATTTCAATCGTCTTTGCTGATTGACGATCTTAACTTTTCGACATTGTTCAACAACAAGAAAGGCGACAGTCCGGCTAACGATAACAGGTTCGCATATCAACTAGGGGTGTTGTGGAGCGACGCTTTTGGAATCCCGACGTTTACAGCCGCTCTGGAATATACAAAACTGACGCCTTTTATTTATACTCACAGGACGAACAAGAGCCAGTATACAAACTGGGCGTTGCCGCTGGGGCATGATTTACCGCCGAATTCGGATGAAATAGCGCTAAAACTGGGAATGAATGTTTACAACAGGCTGAAACTTAACCTGACTTACCAGCACCAGAGGTCAGCAAGCAAAATCGTCATGAACGGCGATACGCTAATAGCGAATTACGGTGGAGACATAAACAGAGGCGACGGAGACGTCGTTAGAGATAACGTATTCCTCGCGGGTGACAGAGTTGACAGAGATATCGTTAACTTCGGATTTGTATGGCAGCCGGTCAGGCAGTTCTTTCTTGATTTCTCGTATAAGTTTATATATTACAACCTTCTTTATAATTCCACAAACAAAAAGGATAATTATTTATCAGGCACTTTCAGAGTTGATTTTTGATGAGCAGTAACGTTATTCCGGCTATAGAATTCAGGAACATTACGAAAAAGTTCGGGACTTTCACCGCGAACGAAGATATCTCATTCTCAGTAGCAGAAAACACCATACATTCTATTATTGGCGAAAACGGCGCGGGTAAGAGTACGCTTATGAAAATACTTTTCGGGATTTATTCCGGCGATTCGGGTGAGATTCTGATTAAGGGAAATCCCGTGAAGTTCAGAAGTCCGCTTGAGGCTATTGACAGCAATATCGGCATGCTTCATCAGCATTTCGAACTGATAGAGGATTTTACTGTTTTTGAAAACGTAATTCTTGGCAGCGAACCAGTTAATAGCGGAGTGATAGAGACCACGAAGTCCGGAATTGCTATTAAAACCCTGATTGATAAATACAAACTCGGTCTGGAACTCGATGACAGAATTTCGGATATAAGTATTAGTCAGAAGCAAAAAGTGGAAATTCTCAAACTTCTTTACAGGAATTCCGAGATACTTATTTTCGACGAACCGACATCAGTTCTATCTCCGGTTGAAGTTGAAGAGTTCTTCAAAATAATTAGGAAGTTCAAAGATGAAGGAAAGACGATTATACTGATTACTCACAAACTAAACGAAATCAAAGAACTTTCCGACAGAGTTTCAGTATTAAGAAAAGGGAGGCTTGTTTACGAAGTAGATGCCTGCGGTCTTGATCTGGATGTCCTTAGCAGGGAGATTATAGGGAACGTAGCCGCTGTCCATCTTCCGGATGAAAGAGCCGTGTTCAATAACCCGGACGTTCTGATTAAATTTGAAAACGCGAAATTAAAAAAGGATAACGTAGATAAACTTAACGGACTTTCCTTCACCGTTAAATCGGGGGAAGTATACGGTATCTGCGGTGTTGAAGGGAACGGGCAGAGCGAAATTGTGGAAGCGATACTGGGGACGGAGAAGATTCACTCGGGCAAAATGGAAATAAGAACGAGAGATGTTTCTCTTGTACCCGATGACAGGATAGGAAAGGGCATGATAAAAGAATTTACGGTAGGTGAAAATGTGCTTCTGAGGGAAAAGAAATTTTTTATTTATAACGCAAAGAGAATAAAAGAAAAAGCGCGTGATATTATAAGCAAATACGACGTAAGGCTGTCGGACGAGACGGCTCCTCTTGAATCGCTTTCAGGCGGTAATCAACAGAAAGTAATTTTTGGACGGGAAACAGGATTAGGCAACAAACTTATGGTGCTTGTTCATCCTACGCGTGGCGTTGATATAAATTCTTCGGCTTTCATATATAAGATTATAATCGAAGAGAGGAACAGAGACAAAGGCATTCTCATTATTTCTTCGGATCTGGAAGAGGTACTTAAATTATCGGACAGGATAGGCGTGATTTATAAAGGGAAGATTGTGAACGAGTACGGGAAACAGGATTTTACTTTTCGGGATGAAGCAAAAAAGCAGGAATTCATGACAAATATTGGAAAAGCGATGATTGGGGCGGAAGTTTGAGCAGAAAGTTAAAGGCAAATATTCTATCTATATCACTGTCGTTGCTTACAACGATTATATTAACATCATTGCTTCTGATTATTATAGGAAAGAATCCGATAACGATATACGGAACCTTGATAAGCGAGGTGTTCGGCACGGGATACGGGCTTGGGCAGGCGTTGTTCAAGGCCACACCGCTGATAATATGCGGGCTTGGACTTGCTTTATGTTTTCAGGCTTCTTTATTCAACATAGGCGCGGAAGGCCAGTTGAACATAGGCGCTTTTGTAATGAGTTTTGTGGCGTACAATCTCGACGATTATCTCGGAATTATGGTCATCCCCGTGGCTATCGCTGCCGGATTTGTAATGTCGGCGCTCTGGGGGCTTATTCCCGCTTTCCTGAAGATTAAAAGGGGTGTAAGCGAGGTAATTACGACGATAATGATGAACTTCATTGCGCTCGCGTTAGTGAACTATCTTCTTATCGAGTTCATTGCCGTAAAATCGACTGTCAGAACAGAAAGAATACTTGATACAGTGTTTATTCCGAAACTATCTGATATTTCATCCGTGTTTCAGGGCTCATCGGCAAACATGACATTCTTTTTCGCTATTCTGCTTGCTGTATTCATGTATTTCATATTTTACAAAACAAGATACGGTTATGAGATACGCTCCGTCGGTCTTAATCCGACTGCCTCAAGGTACCTTGGGGTAAAAACTAACAGAATTATTTTGTGGTCGTTTCTTATAGGCGCGGGAATCACATCACTGGTCGGGGTCAACTTTATCTTTGGTTACAAAGGTTATTATGAACTCGGATTTTCGAATAATATCGGATTCACCGCGATAGCCGTCACACTTCTCGCGAAGAACAATCCGATAGGCATAATATTCACGGCATTTCTTTTCGGTGTTCTTGATTACGGCGGACTTGCGGTCAATACGCTCGTTCCGAAAGAAATAATGCTTGTATTCCAGGCGCTTGTGATACTTTCCATACTTGCCGTAGATAAAGTCGTTAAAATTTATTATTTGAAGGAAGACTGATTTGATAGAAAGCATATTATCGCTGACTTTTCTGGCTCAGGTATTGAGGATGTTCACTCCGTACTATCTCGGGGCGAGCGCGGCCAACTTTTCAGAGCGGGGAGGGGTGATAAACATTGCCATCGAAGGATTTATGATAATCTCGGCATTCAGTTACGCGTTTTTTACTATTACATTCGGAAATCCTTTCGTTAGCCTTCTGCTGACTATCATAGTATCGCTTTTGTTCAGCCTTCTTTACGCGCTGCTTACGATAAAACTGAAAATTAATCAGATTGTTACCGGCGTCGGATTCAATCTGCTTATGGCAGGTACGGCTAAATTCCTGATTATGTTTTTCTACCAGAGTTCAAGCAACACCCCGAACTTTCAGCCTTTGCCGGGACTGCCTTTCATCAGCGATATTCCGGTTATCGGAAAGGCGGCGGGCGATTATATCATTGTGTTCGGATTCATACTTATATTCATTTCGCAGTTTGTCCTCTTCAGGACGAGGTTCGGTCTGAGGCTTCGTTCCGTGGGCGAGAATCCCGAAGCCGCTGAAACGCTTGGCGTCGGTGTCAGAGTATACAAACTTTACGGAGTGCTTGTCTGCGGCGTTCTCTCTTCGCTGGGAGGCATCTGGCTTGCGTCGAATCAGGGCTCTTTCAGCGATGGGATGATAGCGGGACGAGGTTACATCGCGATAGCGGCAATGATTATTGGCAAATGGAAACCCGTGAACATTTTCTTTGCATGCCTGATGTTCGCGTTTTTTGAGGGACTTGAAATTACGCTGCAGATTACGGGTTCATTCCTTCCTTCACAGATTGTGCAGATGCTTCCGTACGTTATTACAGTACTTGTTCTTATAGGATTTATCGGAAAGACGAGGCCGCCTGCGGCTGACGGCGTTCCGTATTGATTACTTTCTTGACTTCCTTACATCTTCCCCCCACAGAAGTTTCTTGTTCAGAGTATTGAAATAAGACCACTTCAAATCCTTTACAACCTTCACAGAATGCTCGGCTTTGGAGATTACCAGCTCCACAGGCGAATTTTTTATCATGCTTTTGTGCCCGTCGGGGGTAATCCTTATCTTCTCGTTATTCGCTGTCCTTATCCTGATTGTTCCGTCATCAGGCAGTATAACCGGTCTGAAATTGAGCGAATGAGGGCAAATAGGCGTTAATATGAAAACACTGCTGAAAGGAGTAATAATAGGTCCTCCTGCGGATAAAGAATAACCTGTCGAGCCTGTAGGTGTGGATACAAGAACCCCGTCAGAAAAGAACTTGCCGACAAACTCCCTGTTGTAGAAAATCTCCAGTTCTATCATCTTAATCGAGTCACTTTTATCTATTACAATCTCATTTAAGGCTAAAAGCTTATCTTTCTTATTTATAAGGCAGTTAACTAAAGAAAGTTCAACTATCTTATATTTGTTTTTGATGACTTGCGTCAGGATTTTCCGTATATCTTTTGGCAAGATATCGGAAATGAAGCCAAGCGTACCGAGGTTAATGCCAATCATAGGTTTTTGTGAATTACCTATAATTCTTGCCGAATTCAGGAAAGTTCCGTCACCGCCTATCGATATGACGAAATCAGAGCGTGTCACAAGAGATTTTGAGGTGTCGAACTGGCCTTTAGGGAGATGCGGCATTGCCTGTCTGAACCCTGAATCAAGTATACAATTAATTCTTTTCGCGGCGAAAAATTTTACAAGTGAGTTTAGGACTCTCTCGATACCCGCCTTGTTTCTATTTCCGATTAAGCCGAAAGTCATTCTTTCTTATTTAGTTCTTCGACGTAGTTTAGTTTAAGGTCTGAAATCACATGTTCGAGCAGTTTCTTTTCGTCATCGGAAAGGTTATTTTCTGTCTTATCGAGAAGCATTTCGAGCATATCGATAGATACCTGAGAAGCCTCTACGTTTTTTTCAATTTTTTCGGTCATCGGATTTTTAAGTTTTCCGAGGTTCATCATCGCCTGCATCTGCAGTGAGTATACAAGCGTAAGGAATATTTCAGTCGATTTTTGTTTGTCCATTATCAATGTCTGTTTGTTTACTTAAAAATGTAAGATATAAAGCAAAAATGCTAATCAAAAACATGAACAGAATCCTGCCGGCTATATCCTGCACTCCGCCGAACACTATGAGTATGAAGAGATTCGCAAAGATAGAATAAAGGTAATTTCTTTCATGATGAGCCGGTTTCATTCTGAACGCTTTGAATGTTTTTACAATAATCATAGCATACATATAAAGGTAAACGCCGAGGGCGAATATGCCGCTTTCGATATAAACCTGAATGTATTCGTTATGCCATGATTTAACGAGTTTGTCGACAAGTAATTCGCGGTCCATGAATATATCTGTGAAAGTATTCGGTCCGAAGCCGAGAAAAGGCTTATCGAAAATAATTTTCATTGCTCCTTTCCACAAAATATCCCTGTCGCTCATATTTTTCCAGAGGAAAAGCAGCTGGTTGAGCCTGTCAGCGACGCCCGGCACGACAAACACAGCGGCGATAAAGACCGCGAGAAGCACGATTAATGGAATGTACTTCTTCGTGTAAACGGCGTAGAAAAGTATAAGAAGGGCTATCGCAATCCAGTGAGTTCTGTTGAAGGTAACGATAATCCCCGAAATGATTACAAGCACGGACAGATACCAGTATAAATCTTTCTTGAACACGTCCCTGTCGTCTTTAAGAAAAATAATGAAAGTCAGGCAGAATGTCAGGTAAACGCCGAGTGTTATAGGTCCGTAACTTAGCGAGGCGGCGCGTTCGGTTATTCTGAAGAAAAAATTTGCCATGCCGAGGAGCGAAGCGGCAACTCCCGATACTGCAACGACTTTAGCGGTCGTACGAATATTTTTTAATATGTCTTCCTGCATTGCCGCGAAGAACACGAACAGGAGTGCGTAAAACGGAAGTTCCTTTACGAAAAATTCAGAACTGTGCGCGAAGTTTACAGACGTAAAGACCGATATTGTCCGCAGCGCGGCAAGGATTAGAAACGGCAGAGCAAATATGTTTTTTTCTTTCAGTACTGACGGTTTGAAAATTATCAGCAGAATGAAAAGAAGAGCGGCGATACCGCCGGTGATGTTTGCAAGCGCTACTGAAAAAATGACGATGGCGAGCAGTGCAAAAGCCGCATAGTTAAGGTATTTCTTTATTGAGTCGTATGTAAAAATATAAGGCATTGTCAGAATGATTATTGGGCATCGTAAAACTGCATATCATATAGTTTTTTGTAAAGACCTCTATCGTCCGATATGAGTTCCTTATGAGCCCCTTCCTGTACTATTTTACCGCCGCTAAGCACATATATCCTGTCCGCGTTGATAATAGTCGAAAGCCTGTGCGCTATTACAATTGAAGTGCGGTTGAACATCAGTTTATCGAGCGCTTCCTGAACGAGTTTTTCCGACTCGTTATCCAGCGACGATGTCGCTTCGTCGAGAATCAGAATCTGCGGATTTCTGAGAAGAGCCCTGGCGATTGACAGGCGCTGTTTCTGCCCGCCCGATAATTTCAGGCCTCTTTCACCGATGACGGTATCGTAGCCTTTTTCCGTGTTCATTATAAACTCATGCGCGTTCGCGTACCTGCACATTTCGACAAGCGTTTCTTCGTTTACATTTTCCTTTCCGAATACGATGTTATTCCTTATCGTGTCGTTGAAGAGTATTATTTCCTGCGGAACGATGCAAATAAGTTTTCTAAGGCTCTCAAGATCAATATCCCGTATATCCCTGTCGTCGAGAAAAATTTCGCCTTTACTGACGTCGTAAAATCTTGAAATAAGGTCAGCCATTGTTGATTTGCCCGCTCCTGACGAACCGACAATCGCTACTATCTGCGATTTATCGATTGTGAGGTTTATGCCCTCAAGCACAGGTTTGTCCTTTTCGTAACCGAAGGAGACATTCTTAAACTCTATTGATTTTGTGAAACTATCCGTCTTTAACGCGCCTGCTTCGTTCTTAACTTCGAGAGGGTGGTCGATAATTTCGAAAATTCTTTCAGCCGACGGAAAAGATTTCTGAAGACGGTTATAAACTGTGCTCAGATTTTTCACGGGAGGAATTATCTGAAAAAGTATAAAAAGGAATCCGAGAAACTCTTCGGGTTTAAGGTTGTTGTTAATGATTATTTCGCGTCCGCCGAACCAGATGACGAGCACTCCTGAAATAATCGACAGTGTTTCCGTAAGCGGCGAAGTCAGTTCACTTGCGCGTACGGAACGCATCGTCAGGTGATAGAACTTCGAAAGTTCGTTCCTGAAAATATTGTTTCTGTATTTTTCGGCCGAAAAAATCCTGATAACCTTTGCCCCGTATATTGTTTCGGAAATTATATTAAGCAGGTCCGAAAGTTTTTCCTGAACTCTTATGCTTCTTCTTCTGAGAGAAGAGCCGATTTTTGAAATCAGGAAAACCGTTATCGGAAAAACTATGAAGGCAATTACTGTCATCTGCCAGCTTATCGAAAGAGCGAGGAAGAGGAATATGATAATCACGAGAGGCTCTTTGAGCAGATCGTAGAAAAGGGCGGAAATTCCGCTCTGGATATTCGTGATATCGTTCGTCATTCTCGACAGCAGGTTTCCTGTTTTTTCCTGCGTGAAGAATCTCAGCGACATTTGATTAATACGTTCGTACAACTGCATTCTCAGTTTCACCACCATTTTATTCTCAATCGTCTGCATCAGGTACGACTGAACGAATCCCGTCAGGTTTTTGAGAACGTATGCCGCGATTATGAGCAGGCATATAGTAATGAGCGCGGTTTCCTTTCCGCTTGAAAAAATGAATCTGTCGAAAGCGTACTGAAGTTTTTCATAGAGTCCGGCTATACCCGTCGATGACGTCGCGTTTTGCTGCGATGAACTTCCGAGGAAAAGTGTTTTCAAAAGCGGTATAGTCAGATAAACTGACAGAACGCTGAACACAGAGAACAGCAGCGAAGTGAAAACATACAGAGAAATCACTCTTTTAAAATCCTTCAGGTATCCAAGCAGTCTTTTGTAAGTGTTCATTTATTCCTCTGATTTTGTAATTCCCATATCTTCATGTAGAGCAGGAGTTTAGTATAAAAATGGAAAAAAGAAACCATCAGACCGATTATTCCGTCGAGAAATCCGAACTGGAATATGTACTTCTGAATAAAATCGAAATACGGTCTGAATATCAGGTAAAGGAAGCTGACTTTAATATCCTTAACTTTTTCCGACGCCGATAGAGTAGAATATGAGTTAATCCTGTCGGCGTATTCAGTGATTGAGCGTACCGTGAAATGAAGCAGGGGATTCCTGAGCTTTCCGGTGCTGCCTTTTACAGAGTGGTTCTCGTGAACCTTCCTGTCGGAAACCGAAACAGAATTTTTTCTGAATAACTTCATTTGATAGTTCGGGTACCAGCCTGCGCGTCGAACCCATTTATTAAGGAAAAAATTCTTTCTTGGTATGAGAAATCCGTCATGTTGTGTGCTGCCTGTAAGGTTAAGAATTTCCTCCTTCAGTTCGGGAGTGCATCTTTCATCCGCGTCAACTGAGAGAATCCAGTCACCCTTCGCATGAGATATTCCGAACTTGCGTTGTTCGGAGAAACCCTCCCACTTTTTTTCGTACACATGCTTAGTATACCTCAAAGCGATGTTCATCGTTTCGTCGGAGCTTTCCGCGTCAATGACTACAATTTCATCTGTCCACGACAGACTTTTAAGGCAATCTTCAATATTTTTTTCTTCATTCCGGCAAATAACCAGTGCGGAAATCATAACATTTTTTTTAATCAAGTATGTTGGAAAATCAATAAATTGGTTAAAATAAGCAATCTATTTACGGTTAACTCAGTATGAACGTAATTTGATGCAGACACGGTTAAAGTAATGACTTAGGACGGTGTACCTTGAATAAGCAAACGTGTTCCGTTATATTGATAATACAATAACATAAGATTCATTTTACATGAGTGGAATCATGTTCGAAACAGTTCAAACCGAAAATCTTATTCGCAGTAAATACCGCTTCATTCCAAAAGAAAAAAAGTGTTTAAACCAATAAAAATCCACTATTTATGAAAAAACCGAGTATTTTATTCGCATTAATTTTAGCAACTACTATCATTTTTGTAACTCTGCCTGCAACTTCCCTCAACGCATGCACGCGTGTTGTTTACAACGGCCTCAATGGATACGTAATTACAGCGCGTTCTATGGACTGGAAAGGCGAAATTCCTGCCAATCTCTGGGTGCTTCCAAGCGGAATCGACAGGACAGGTCAGGTCGGACCGAACTCAGTCGCATGGAAATCGAAATACGGAAGCGTTGTAACAACGTCATGGGACATGGCATCGGCGGACGGCATGAACGAAAAAGGTCTTGTCGCGAACGTCTTATGGCTGGCCGAGTCAAAGTATCCCTTATTCGACCCGAACGGAACGAAGAAAGGGATGGCAATTTCCTTGTGGGCGCAGTACGTGCTCGATAATTTCGCTACAGTCGACGAGGCTGTAGAGAATTTTAAGAAAGATGAATTCGTAATCGTAACGGATTACATACCCGGCTCGGATATATTCACGACTCTTCATCTGGCAATATCGGACGCGGGCGGCGACAACGCTATATTCGAATACATTGACGGAAAACTTGTTATACATCATGACAAGTCATACAACGTAATGACAAACTCGCCGACTTTCGACGAACAACTGGCGCTTAACAAATACTGGAAAGACATACCTGGAACGATAATGCTGCCGGGAACTAACAGGGCGGCGGACAGATTTGTAAGGGCATCTTTTTTCATAGACGCGATACCCAAAACAGACGACACGAGAATAGCGGTCGCCGCGGTATTCAGTGTGATAAGAAACTGCTCGGTGCCTTACGGAATATCGACTCCGAACCAGCCGAACATATCATCGACGAGATGGAGAACTGTCGCCGACCAGAAAAACCTTGTTTATTATTTTGAGAACGCGTTAACACCGAACACATTCTGGGTTGACCTGACCAAATTAGACTTCAGTCCGAATGCGGCTGTAAAAAAACTTGAGGCGGACAAATATCAGGTATACTCAGGAGAAACATCGGGACTGTTCAAAGAGACAAAGCCGTTCGTGTTTCAGGGGATATAGGTGAGGTAGTAGATAGAATGTCCTTTGTGTGTCTGTTGAATTATTTTATTTTTTAAAATAAATTTAATACAATTAGCAATTATCACGACAAGTCGGGACGCACAAAACGCGCAATTAAAGCAAAGAAAAAACGGATTAAAATAGGACAGTAAATATATGGCGTTAAATTTAAATAAGTTGACGGATAAGTCGGGGAAACTGCTGCAGAGGTCGCAGGAGATTGCCTCGGCGAGGAATCATCAGGTGATTGAGCCGGAACACCTGTTCGCGGCGATGCTTGAGGATAACGACAGCATTGTGAATTCGATTCTGTTCGCGCTGAGGGCGGATAAAGAAGCGCTCGTGAACGGGAATAACAGGCTGCTGGATAATATGCCGGCGGTTACTTCCGGCGGATACGGCGGCGGCGAGGCGCAGATGTCGGTTTCGAGAGATATGAACGACGCGCTTGAAGACGCTGAAAAGGAAGCCTCTGCGATGAAGGACGATTACGTTTCGGCGGAGCATCTTCTGCTCGGACTTGTTTCGGGAAAGAATAATGTTTCGGTGCTTCTGAAGACTTTTAATATTACTAAGTCCGCGATACTCGGGGTACTTAAGGATGTACGCGGCTCGCAGAGGGTTACTTCGCAGAATCCCGAAGACACATTTCAGGCGCTGGAGAAATACGGCAGAAATCTGAATCAACTTGCGTCGCGGGGAAAGTTAGACCCTGTCATCGGCAGGGAAGAAGAAATTCGCCGAGTTCTACAGGTGCTTTCGAGAAGAACGAAGAACAATCCCGTGCTTATCGGAGAACCGGGCGTAGGTAAGACTGCGATTGCCGAAGGAATCGCGATAAGGATTTATCAGGGCGACATACCCGAGAGTCTTAAAGACAGAACGATTATCGCACTTGATATGGGAGCGCTGATTGCAGGCGCGCAATTCAGAGGACAGTTCGAGGAAAGACTGAAAGCGGTGCTGAAAGAAGTTCAGAATTCTGACGGGAAGGTGATTCTTTTCATAGACGAACTTCATACTGTTATAGGTGCCGGCGCTGCTTCGGGTTCTCTTGACGCTTCGAATCTTCTGAAGCCAGCGCTTGCGAGAGGTGATTTGAGATGCATCGGCGCGACCACATACGACGAGTACAGGAAGTATATCGAAAAAGACGCGGCGCTCGAGAGGCGTTTCCAGCCTGTGCTGATTGCGGAGCCGGATGTCGAGGACACGATTTCGATTTTGCGCGGACTGAAAGAAAAGTACGAATTGCATCACGGCGTAAGGATTACCGACGCGGCGATTGTAGCGGCGGCGCAGTTGTCGGACAGATATATAAGCGACAGGTTTTTGCCTGACAAGGCTATTGACCTGATTGACGAGGCGGCTTCGAAACTCAGGATTGAAATTGATTCTATGCCCGAGGAGATAGACAGGATTGAGAGAAGGATTAAGCAACTGGAGATTGAGAGGGAAGCGATTAAGAGAGAGGTGAACTAAATCAAGAAGCAAATATCAAAAATCAAAAATACAAATCAAAAAGAAAAAAGTTTAGGGCGGGTAAAAGTAATGAAAAGTTGTCCGCGTTCCCAAAGCGGCTCAGCCAAAGCAGATTTTCAACTTAGGGAGAAAGTGGAGAAGATATACCTGACTGTTAACTGATAATTGAATTGCAGGCCCCCCGCCTGCGCGTCAGGTAAATACCTGACGCCAAAAGAGAATCTAGAATCTTGTTGAGAGCATGAACGTTTATTGTCTTAAATACTACAGGAAGAAGAATTTTATTAATATGATTATCGTGATTATTGTTACTGCCTGTAATGACCGTTTTTCGGACCTGAATCCGTCTTTGATATCGAGCGGAAGATGAGACCGGATTTCTTCCGGCATGCTTTTCGGCAGTGGCAGGAATCTTTTAAGAGTTTTGCAGTACAATTCGAATGAACTTCCGTATGCCGATCTCAGATAATCTTCTTCGTTGAAAATAATCAGATAATACTGAAACGTGAAGAAAAGGAACGCGACAATCGTCAGGAATGGAAACATCGCGTTGCTCATTATTCCGATGCCAATATAAATAGAAATGTTCCCGAAGTAGAGCGGGTTTCTGATAATCGAATAAGGTCCCTGTGTTACGAGGTTCGAGCCGCCGACGCCTTCCGTCGTACGCGTTTCGCTTCCCGCGTAACTTACTGACCAGACTCTGATGAATTCGCCGAAGATGACGAACGCGAGTCCCGCGAGAATCGTAGCCACAGTGGGATTCATGAACAGTATCATGAGAAAAACGAACGGTAGGGGAGTATAACTTCTGTACTTGAACAAAAAATTTCCTAAACTTTTCATGATTTAACCTCCAAGGAGCACGTCCTTTCTTAAATTTTTAGCGTTTTGTTTGTGCTTAATCTGCCCTTTTTCAATCAGACGCATAAGTTTTTTCTTTACGTCGGCAAAATCGTTGTAATCGTAATACGTAATGTTATTTTTCCAGCAGTATGAAGCGAGGCCTTTCTTCGCGAACACTATGTCTGCATAGTTGCTAACACAGAAATCGGAAACGCCGTCGCCGATGAATACAGAAACCTCTCTGTCGAATTCATTCGTTCCCGAAATCAGCACATTGCGTTTGCTCATGCCGCACGCCGTGCAGTTCTCGTCGGAATGTGGAAAATTGCAGGTAAGTTTTGTCTTCCCGCTTTTGTCTTTAGTCAATACGAGTTCGTTGGAATAAAAAGGAAGGTCTATGCCGAATTTATTCAGAACGAATTTAATGTAATAATCGAGCCCCTCGCTTACGAGTACGATTTCAAAATTGTTTTCCCTGCAGTAATCCATGAATTCGAGAAAATAATCGTCGAGTTCCTGTGTGTCGATGTAATCATTGAAGATACCGAAATCAAAATTTTCAACAAGGTCGAGTTCTCTGCGAATGCATTCGCGTGAAGTGATTCTGCCTTCGGCGAAGTCCTTGCAGACCAAAGAGAAAGCGTTGTCATCTTTTATGAATTTTCCCAGAGCGTCAACCCAGACATCTTTTTTGGTAACGGTGCCGTCGAAATCGCAGAAAATTTTTAAGGTATATTTCTTCTTCAAACCTGAGCGTTTTTAAATCTTGTTTCGACGATGGTTGTGACTCCCGGTTCCTGCATCGTAACGCCGTAAAGCGTATCCACCGTTTCCATCGTCCTTTCGTTGTGCGTGATGAGTATAAACTGAGTTTTCTCGGAGAATTTCCTTATCATGTGGTTGAACCTGCCGAGGTTAGCGACGTCAAGCGGGGCGTCGACCTCGTCAAGAACGCAGAACGGCGAAGGTTTTACGAGATATATAGCGAAGAGAAGGGCGATGGCGGTAAGCGTCTTTTCGCCACCCGATAGAAGTTCGATTGAAGTCGGGCGTTTGCCTCTCGGCTTCGCGGTGATTTCAATCTTCGCTTCGAGCGGGTCTTCCTCGAGTTTTCCGTCTTCGTCTTCCTCGTAAACGAGTTTAAGGTTGCATTCGTCGCCTTCCTGGAACAGTTCTTTGAAGATGCGTATAAAATTCTGGCGGATTTCTTCGAACGTATGGAGGAAACGCTCTTTCGCTTCGTTGTTGATTTTCTCGATTGTCTTCTTGATGTCGCGTTCCGATTCAAGAAGGTCGTCGCGCTGGACAATCATCTTTTCGAGTTCGTCTTTTTCTGTCTGGTAGTCGTCCCAGATAATCTGCTGGTAGCCGCCGCCGAGTTTCTTAAGGCGTTCGGATAAGTCGTCGACATCCTTGCGGGAAGTATATTCGTCGAAATTTCCTTCTTCGTCAGAATATTTAAGGCGAACCTTATCGAGTTCATCCTTCAGGTCGGGCGGTATCTCGTGAATTCCGAGTTCGTATTTCTTTAGAATCAGTTCGCTGTACTGTTCGGATTTTATTTCGTATTCCTTGATGCGAATCTGCGAATCGATAAGGAGTTTTGAAACGCGGTCGAACTCCCTGCGCTTATTCCTCTGCTCGATTTCAATCGCTTCCTTGTCTGACTTTTTCTCGCCGAGTTTCGTATCATTCTCATCGAGGCGTTTTTTAATGAGGTCGCGTTTTATCTTGAGTTCTTCAATCTGAACATTATTCGTGTTTATTACTCCGTCGAATTCCTTCATCTTCGCTGAATCTTCCTCAATGGCGCGTCTGTTCTTTGTTAACTGGTTTTCCTGATATTCCTTGTTGCTCGTTATTCTCGATAGGTTGCTTTCTTCGTTCTTAAGTTCGTTTTTCAGACGGTTGAATTCGATAAGGAAAGTGTTGTAGTCCGTCTGGTTTTCAGTATGCTTGATGTCTATTTCTGTAAATTCTTCCGATAGGAAAGCGAGTTCCTTCTCAAAGTTGGACTGCTCGTTCTCCAGCCTGCTTACTTCTTCGATGAGTCTGTTAATGGTTTCTGTCAGTTCGCTGTTGTCATTCTTAATCTGGTTATATGCATCGTCATTCGAGGAAACCTTGTTGTTAAGTTCTTTAAGTTTGAATTCCGCGAGGGCGATGCTGTTAGCGTTTTCGCCGGATTCCTTCGTCAGCCTGTCGAGTTCTGACTTTACGCTTTCGATATCGAGGCCTTTCAGTTCGTCCTGAAGTCCGAGAAGCAGTTCATTCTGCTCTTTAAGAACATTGTCGAGTTCCGCGATTTCGGCTTCGAGTTTAAGAATTTGGTTTTCTCTACCTATCTTAAGATTTTCCTCTTTCGTCTTGCCGCCGGCGCGCACAACGCTTTGCGTTACTATATCGCCGTCGAGTGTGATAAATTTGTAATAGTTGTCGCCCGAAAGTTTGAAAGCCGTATCGAGGTCTTCGACGATTATGTATTCGTCGAGGAGGTAATGCATCAGGAGTTCGTAGTTCTTATTCCTGCATTTTGTAATCGAGTCCGCGAAACCGTAAACCCCTTTATTGCCGAGGAAATCAGGTCTGTAATAGTCATAATCGAAATATATCGGCAGGGAAGAATCCTTGCCGAGTTTGTCGTTCAGAATGAATGTGACTTTGCCTTTGTCGTCCGTGTTAAGTTCGGAAATTAGTTTATCGAGGTAACGGGCATCGTCGAGTATGAGATAGTTCGAAACCTCGCCGAGAGCGGTTTCAATTGCAATCTTGAATTTGTCTTCTACGTCTATCGAATCAATTACGCTGTTTACATAGTCGTACTTCTTATCCTTTTTAAGGAATTTGATTCCTTCCGCATAATCCTCGAAGGACTCGATGAGATTGCGCAGGTAGGATACCTTGCTTGCCTTGTTCTGGTGAAGAATCGTGCTCCCGGTTATAGATTTGCCGAGATCGGCGATGTCGTTTTGCAGCGATGATTCCCTGTCTGTCAGGGTTTTCAGGTCGCCTTCCGTCTTTTTCAGTTCCGAAGTGATTTTCTCTCCGGCCTGTTCGTACCCGTATTTTTCATTTTCGAGTTTCGAAATTTCCTGAAGCGCCTCTTCGCTCGATTCGGAAATATTCTTCATGCTCTCGATATTCCGTTCGAGAGTTACCTTGCTTATTTCGTATTCGCTTCTTTTCTCGGCTAACTGCTTGCTGCTTGATTTCAGGCGTATGCCGAGGTCGGAGATTTCCGTTTTCTTTTCGTTAATAAGACTGATAGTCTTGTCGACGCTGCTCTTCTTCTCCGAGAGCGAGACTTCGGATATTTCAAGCGTGCGGTTAAGAATTGATACCTTCGATTTCAGTTCTTCTATTCTCGACGTATTTTTCGAAATAGATTCCTGAAGGTTTTCATTTTCTTCGTCGAGTCTTTCGATGTTTCTCGCGAAATTTTTCGATTTTTCAATCTTAACGAGATTATCTTTTTCAAGGCTCGTAATTGTTTCCCTGACATCTTCGAACTCGTCGTTGATTGTCTGGGAAATGTCCTCCAGGACTTTTATCTCTTCCTGCAGAAGGTCGTATCTCGCGTTATCGGCTGTCAGTTCAGTTTCGAGATTCTGTTTCAGCGTGATATTCTCGTGCTCGTGGTCGCGTATGCTCTTTATTTCGGATACGAGTTTATCGTATTCGAACGAGTAGAAAACAATTTCAAGAAGTTTCAGGTCATTGAAAACAAGTTTCGCCTCTTCGTTCTTTTTTGCCTGTCTTTCGAGCGCGTTTACGTTTCTCTGCTTTTCGCGTATAATATCGTTTACGCGCGTGAGTGTTTCCTTGACGCTTTCGAGTTTCTTAAATGTAAGATCGCGGTTCTGCTTGTATGAAATTATGCCCGCGGCTTCCTCGAACATTTTTCTCCGCTCGTTCTTGACGTGTGACAGAATTGTTTCTATCATCTTAAGCTCGATGACGGAATAAGCGTCGGGTCCGATACCGGTATCCACGAAGAGGTTCTTGATATCTTTAAGCCTTACGCGTGTGCCGTTGAGGTAGTATTCCGTTTCTCCGCTTCTGAAGAACCTGCGCGCTATCTGCACTTCCGAGTATTCGGTAGGCAGAATATTTCTGTTATTCTGAATTGTAAGCGCCACTTCCGCGATACTCAGCGGCTTGCGCTTATTCGTTCCGCTGAAGACTACATCCTCGCGCTTTTCGCTCCTGAGCGCCTTGTCGCCCTGCTCGCCGAGCACCCATCTGAGCGCGTCGACTATATTGGATTTACCGGAACCGTTCGGGCCGACAATAGCCGAGACGCCGCCACTGAACTGTATTGTGGTTTTTTCCGGAAAGGATTTAAAACCGAATATTTCAAGTTTCGATAAATACAATAAAAATCAGTTAAAAGTTTTTATTAAATACCAGTAGTCCAATACGGACCTGTATATTACAACATAAAAATACACTAAACCCCCGGATACGATAATCAAAAATGTTCCGTAGAAATATGATTTTATCAGACCGTATTCGAAAGTATAACGAATTCCGTGTATTATCTTATATAAACAATAAATTAGCAAAAATGCGAACAAATAAAACGATATATTTAATATCGCGCCGTAGTTTATCGCTTTACTGTATAATATACCAAAAACAAAAAAAATAATCATGGACATGAAAGACCATGAAATGATGGAATAGATTACCCTGAATTTCACATGCCTTTTCGAGAATGACGAAAAAACCGCTGCCGCGATGTAAATCAGAAACGCGAACAGAATAAAAGCAAGCGTTAAAAACCCGAGCAGATATAGCGGTTTGTTAAGCACATCAATCAGGAAAATTTTCACGTCTCCGTTTCCGGCGAGTTTTGAAAAAAGCATGTCGAAATTATCGTCGAGGCGCAGATAAAAAAGCACCGTGCTTGTAAAGAGACTTACGGAGAACGAGACGAAGAATAGAACTACCGTATTCTGAAAATTTGAAATTGGCGATTGCTCCTTAATGAGATGTATGAAATTCTTCGGTGTTATAACGCATTTGAGAATATTTTCCTTGAGATATGGAATTCGGCTAAGAGTAAGTATGAACATGAACAGCACTACAAGTCCCGTCGTAAGAAAAACGTACGATTCCTTCTCGGCCGTTTCGGTTCCTTCGGGAATTTTCTGATAACCCTGGTTATACAGCAGTTTTTTCACGATGCCTGCCGAATATTTCGGCTCTCTGCCGTATTCAAACAGCCCGTCGGTTTTTAGATAATAGTTTTCGTCGTAATGGTTAATCAGCGGGCATTCGGAATTGTAATCGGCGAATGAATTCATGAACGAGCCCGGATACTGCGCGAAGAGTTTGTAAGATTCCGTAAGCAGTTTGGTCTGGAACTCGACGCTCTGCCTGTCGCCCGAGCCGTTACGGTTTTTGTTGTTAACGGGAATTCCGTAACTTGAGACGAAGATGAATTTGTTCCTGTCGGTC
>JAJTBN010000219.1 GCA_021286895.1 Bacteroidota bacterium
AAAATCAGAGTCGTCGACGATTACCGCAACGGCACGCCGCAGGCGCTTATGCAGGAACTGATAAACGCCGGTATCAGAGTACAGATACGTCCATCCGATTCTTATATTATGCACAACAAGTTCTTCGTGTTCGACGGAAGAGATACCTCCGCGCACGGAAGAAAGTGGCTCTGGGGCGGCTCTGCAAATATTACAAACGCACAATTCTCATCGGACGTGCAGAATGTAATTCTCGTTCAGGACGAATCACTTTGCAATACATATACGAGAGAATTCGAAGAAATGTGGGGCTCGCATAATGACGTGAATAATCCTTCGCTGGCGAAGTTCGGTCCGGCTAAACAGGATAATACACCGCATGTATTCAACATAAACGGCAAAAGGTGGGAAATCTATTTCGCGCCGTCGGATAACTGCTCGAATAAGTTCATAACATTGCTTAACAACGAACCGAATAAATCAATTAACTTCTGTATCTATTCATTTACGATGTTCACTATCGCGAATAAGATGAAAGCGAAGTATAATCCGCCGACGTTGATGGTTCGCGGTGTTTTCGACCAGTCAAATTCGTCGAGCTCGCTATATCAGGAAATGAAGGGAATCGGCGGAACTTCTCCGTGGAATCCGCCGGCTAAGGTCTGGCTGGATAATTATTCGGGTCTTCTGCATGATAAATATACTATAATCGACGCCGACCTGATGACAAGCAATCCGGTTGTTGAAACAGGCTCGTTCAATTATACAAACGCTGCCGACCAGGGCAATGACGAGAATATGATGATAATCTATGATTCCCTTATCGCCAACCAGTACTATCAGGATTTCGTAAAAAGAATTACCGATGCCGGCGGAACTGTCGGTATCCAGAGGACTTCATTCGAAGTACCGGGCAATTTCAGCCTCAGCCAGAACTATCCGAATCCGTTTAATCCGGCTACTCAGTTGAAACTTTCAGTCTCAAAATCTTCGGATATCAAGGTGCTGATTTATGACGTGCTCGGAAGACAGGTGGCAAGCCTGGTCGATAACAGAATGGAACCGGGAGAATATCTCCTCAACTGGAATGCTTCGTCTTATCCTTCGGGCGTTTATTTCTATCAGTTGAGCGCTGACGGAATCAAGATGGATGTTAAGAAAATGGTATTGAAAAAGTAAGAAGAATAAGTAAAATTATGTATTAATCTATTAAGGGAGATGGCTAGAATATTAGTGGTAGACGATGAACTGACCTCGATTGCTATTTTGAGGAAGGTTCTCGAAGACGCCGGGCACAGCGTTACTACAGTAAATAACGGGGAAAACGCGATTGAAAAAATAAAAGAATTCAAGTATGATATTCTTTTAACTGATTTTAATATGCCCGGCATGAACGGCATAGAACTGACAGAGGAGGCTCTGAAGATAGAACCTGACTTCATCGTCATTCTTATTACCGCGTTCGCCACTATTCGCTCCGCCGTTGACGCAATCAGGCTCGGGGCGTTTGATTATCTTACCAAACCCGTTAATAAAGAGGAATTACTTCTGTCCGTCCAGAGAGGTCTCGAACGAATTCAACTCCTACATGAGAATATTCTCCTGAAACAAAGACTCGAAAGAGTCGAGCAGGAGGTCGAGACTGAATTTGTCTATGAGACCGCGAGCAAACAAATAAAGGATATGCTCGCTGAAGCGAAGAAGGTCGCTAAAACAGACTCTTCAGTTCTTATAACCGGGTCGAACGGCACGGGTAAGGAAGTGCTGTCAAAATATATTCATAAAAGCAGCAACAGAAAGGACCAGCAGTTTGTCGTCCTTAACTGCGCCGCGCTTCCTCCTCAGCTTCTTGAGTCAGAACTTTTCGGACACGTTAAAGGCTCGTTCACAGGAGCCATCAAAGACCATAAAGGCTACTTTGAAATTGCCGATAACGGCACGATTTTTCTCGACGAAATCGGCGAACTGGATACAGTTATCCAGGTCAAACTCCTGCGCGTTCTGCAGGAAAAAGAATTTTCAAAGGTAGGCGATACCAGAATTCAAACGACTAACGTCAGAATTATTGCTGCCACTAATCAGGACCTGAAAAAACTCATTTCAGAAGGAAGGTTCAGGGAAGACCTCTATTACAGACTGAACGTCTTCGAGTTTAATCTGCCAAGCCTTAAAGACAGAAAAGAAGATATTGAATTCTATTTCGATAAATTTATACGCGAGTTCAGCATAAGCAACAAAAAGCCTGCGCCGCAGATAGATAAAGCCGTTAAGGATATTCTGATAAACTATCCTTGGCCGGGAAATATCAGGGAACTTAAAAACGTCGCCGAAAGAACGACAATACTCTGCGAAAATAACAAGATAACACCCGAACTGCTTCCCGCAAATATTCTCGGAAGGGATAGCGAACGGACTTATTCCGCCGATTACAACGAGAATAAGGAAGCGATTATTAAGGACTTTGAAGTTGATTTCATTACGAAATATCTTAAACTTTACAAAGGCAACGTCGCTGCTACGGCTAAGGCCATTAATTTCCATCCCGTAAGCCTGAGACAGAAAATCGCGAAACTGGGAATAGACCCCAGAGAATACAAGTATTGATTGGAATTATTTGTCCCGTATTTTGTTTTATAACTAAAACAAACAAAATAGTATTATGACAGATTTTCTTCCTTTAAAGAGAATTGACTACATAGAGTTTTACTGCGGCAATGCCAAACAGTCCTCCTTATACTATCAGTACGGTTTCGGCTTTAAACTTACCGGTTACTCAGGCCTCGAAACTAAAAATTCTAAATGCGCGTCTTACCTTCTCGAACAGGGAAAAATAAGATTTGTCATGACCTCTTCCTATGACGATAATTCCTTCATTTCGGAACATGTTAAGAAACACGGCGACGGTGTTTTCGATATTGCGTTCGAAGTCGACGACGCCGCGAAGTCTTTTGAGGAAACTGTTAAAAGAGGAGCAGTACCGTATTTGAACCCCGTGAAGATTGAGGACTCGAACGGGTATATAATAAAATCCGCCATAAGAACATTCGGTGATACAATACATACATTTATTGAGAGAAAAAATTATAAAGGACTCTTTTTGCCGGGTTTCACTGACGCATCAGCCAGAGCCCCCAAAGGCATTACTGATACGGGCCTGAAGTCGGTTGACCATATGGTCGGAAACGTTGAACTCGGTAAAATGCTCGAGTGGGTTAGGTTCTACGCCGAAACCTTGGGCTTCAGCCAGCTGCTTTCTTTCGACGACAAGGACATCTCAACCGAGTATACCGCTCTCATGAGCAAAGTGATGCAGAACAGCACAGGTAAAATCAAAATGCCGATTAACGAACCCGCGCCCGGAAAGAAAAAATCACAGATTGAAGAGTATCTCGATTTCTACAAGTCTCCCGGCATTCAGCATATCGCCCTGACTACTCCGGATATCCTTACCACGGTCGCCGAATTGAAAAAAAGAGGCGTGGAATTTCTTTCCGTGCCGAAAACATATTACGAAGACCTTATAAAGAGAGTCGGCCATATCGATGAAGACATGAAAGATATTGAAGGAACAGGCATACTCGTCGACAGGGACGATGACGGGTATTTGCTCCAGATATTCAGCAAACCGGTTCAGGACAGACCTACGCTGTTCTTCGAAATAATTCAGCGTAAAGGCGCGAGAAGTTTCGGAAAGGGAAACTTCAAGGCTCTGTTTGAATCTATCGAAAGGGAACAAGCCTTAAGAGGAACATTATAATTTATCATGGAATATTCAAACGAAGATTTACTTGATCTGTCAATCATTCAGGGATTGAAAGAAATGAATGATGAAGAAAACGATTTCTTTAAAGAAATCCTGGGACTTTATAACGAACAATACCCCGAACTGTACGGCAAAATCAAACAGTCCGCAATATCTAATGACCTTGAATCTCTTTCTAAAACAGCCCACGCTCTCAAAGGCGCAAGCCTTAACATCGGCGCAAAAGAACTCGCGGCAGTCTGCAAAACAGTCGAATTGAATTCGAAAAACGGTGTCACAGAAGGCATTCCTGACATGATTGAAAAAATCCAGCATGTCTATGTCCTGACTATGAATGCTATGAGTTCAATTTGAAATCTTTGGTCCGTTAATTGCAAATCAATATGTGCTATTGCATTGTGGCATTTTCAATTGCCGAATAAATAATTATTTTTCAATAATTTAAGTTTAGTGCCTTCAATAGCAAGTAGTAATTTTATTTTAAATGTAGTATTTTAACTATACTGATGAAAAATCGGACATTAATAGAACAAACAAAATCTGTATTCGGATTGAAATCGGAAAAAGAATTTCTTGATTTTCTGATTTGGCTGTCCGAAATTACAAATTTCATCAGAATACCGGATTACGCTTCAGTTATTCCGGAAAGACTGTTTAATCTCTTCGAACTCGTCGATAACCACTATACCGAACTTGAAGAAGATAGTCAGAACAAGATTAACAGCCTGAGGCTTATCGCGGATGACCTGAAGAAATCGAACGAACTGCTTCTTGCGGAATCTAAAAGACAGAAGTTCATTTATCTTACCCTTAAGGAAATACTCCTTATACTGCTTCAGTATCTCAATAAAAAAGTCGACGATATTGAAGGGCTTACTATGGAACAGATGCTGGATTCCATTTCCGCCCTCGTGAAGGAAATTCAGAATCCTCAGGACAGCTATCTTATTAGCAGGGGTAATTTCGATACTTTCACGAATAATATTAAGGACATCATTTTCCAGACCGACGCAAAGGGAAAACTGATTTATATAAACAAGGCTTGGTGCGATATAACCGACTATACTCTCGAACAGTCGCTCGACAGGCCGTTCGGAAGTTTTATCTATCCGAGCGATTTC
>JAJTBN010000220.1 GCA_021286895.1 Bacteroidota bacterium
AGTTTTTTCTATTCCTAATATCGAATCATACGGAAACAGGTTGTATTTTCTCAAGAGGGGGAAGATTCCTGAATACAGCAGCGCGGTTCTCAGCAGAAAAAATTTTATTTATCCAGATTATTTATTCGCGCTGCTCGAAGAGCTTCATTTCCGTGTCACGGACATTCGAGGAGTAGTGCCGGTCAAATCGGGGAAAATAAGTCTGGTAAATTTTTTTCTCGGGAATAAAATTTTCAATGAAAAAAACGATTACATCAAATACTCGCCGATACTTGTTATAAAGGCTAAATCAGAAGTATGAGAGTGAAAAGCGGATTAGAAATTGTATACATTATGGAGGATTGTCCTGCTTATGACTTATACAGCAGCGAGAACCGGCCTCCTATAAACTGGGACACGGCTGACGGAAACTGGGTAGGAATTTGGGGATACGACTGGGGCAATCTGCTTGGCGGGCATGTTGTCCAAAATTGCAACGATATCACATTTGAAGTCAGGCAGCCGGATTTAAAGGCCGATAGAATATATGAATACAGGTTTGAAAACGGAACCGTACATAAGCTATATCCTGCGAAATTCAACAACGAGGGGAAATATATATATTCGGAAGAATTGATAAAGGACCTTGTTAACAGATCTAACAGAAACACAGTTGTTCATACCGGAGTATTGGGAAGGTTCTTGGCGAGTTTTCTCGGCAGACTTAATGTTTTGGGAAAGGTTGGAAGCTTTCACGGCGAAATAAAACTGCCAGTCGACAATCTTTTGAAACTGAGAAAAAATGTGATGAATTACCGCAGAGTGTTCGCGGATCATATGAAATTCAAGCGGCTTGTAAACGAATTCGATGTAATTACATACCAAACCGAATATTCTCTTGATAAGCTCAGAAAGTACTACTCGGGGAGAATTGAAAAAGCCACCATGGGCACTGATTTCAGCCGTTTTGTAAAGATCGATAAGCTTAGATGCAGAAAAGAATTGAATCTTCCGGAAGATTTAAAAATTATGATAAGTGTCGGCTGGATAAATAATAATAAAGGTCAGGCAGATGTGGTAAAGGAACTGTCAGGACTAAGCAGCGATTACAAATTTCTGTATATAGTACTCGGTCTTGGTATTGATAGTGATTATCAAATGCTTATGGAACAATCCTTATCTCTTCTTGAAAAATCTCGGATATTATTTCCGGGTTTTGTTCGTAACGAGAAGCTTGTCAAATACCTTAATGCGGCGGATGTTTTTTTAATGCCTTCGAAGAGCGAGGCAGGGCCTGTAGCGTCTATGGAAGCGGTGGCGTGCGGACTTCCTGTTATAACCACGGATACAGGAAGCGTATGTGAGTTTCTCAAAAGTCAGGGATGCGGTATGATAATTGGACGCAATGATTATAAAGGATTCGGTGAAGGAATTAAAAAATTTCTTTCTGGTTACGAGATAAAATTACCCGACAGAAAATCCGCGATGGAATTATTCGATTGGAATCCGGTCGCAAAAAAATTTATAGATTTATACAAATACGCGGCCGATAAAACCGGAAGGCAGGGATAAATCTGTTTTTTCAACGTCGAAATATCAGTTGATATAAACTGCAAATAAGAAATTTCAAACCAATAACAACTTTAATATAAAGAAGTGAATATTTCGGAAAGAAAAATTAAGGGGGTCTTTGAAATCACCCTAACTCAGAACACCGACGACAGAGGTTTCTTTATGCGAACTTACGACCAGAAGATATTTGAGTATTTCAACATTGACAGGAAGTGGGTTCAGGAAAATCATTCAAGGTCGGAGAAAAAGGGAATTATCAGGGGACTGCATTTTCAGTATCCCAATTTTGCCGAAGCAAAACTTGTAAGATGCATTAGGGGGGCAGTTTGCGACGTGTATGTCGACCTGAGAAAGAATTCGCCGACTTTCGGCAGGTGGGAATCGCTTGAACTGACAGAGCAGAACAGGAAGATGCTTTTTTTGCCGAGAGGATTTGCTCACGGATTTTGTACTCTTAGCGAGATAAGCGAGGTCACATATAAAGTGGATAATTATTACAGCAAGGATCACGATTCCGGAATTATCTGGAACGATCCGGATTTAAAAATCAGCTGGCCGACAGAAAATCCTTTTTTATCTGACAAAGACCATAAACTTCAGACTATGAAAGATTTTGCGGCGCGTCAGTCGGCAATAGAAGAGGAAGTATGAATATAAGATTATTCGCGCCATATCTTGGCGATGAAGAACTGAACGAGATACGGGATTCTTTTTCAAAATCCTGGATTGGTTTAGGTCAAAAGGTAAGCGCATTCGAAAAGGCATTCGAGAAATATATAGGATGCCGTAAGAGTGTGGCTGTAAATTCGGCAACAGCGGCGCTGCATCTGGCTCTTTCTGTATACAGGTTCAAAGCAGGAAGTAAGGTTCTTGTCCCTGATATTACTTTTGCATCGACAGCATTCGCTCCAGTTTATAATAGTCTAGAGCCCGTTTTCGTTGATGTTTACAGCCACGATGTAACAATGTCGGTTGAGGATATGGAGAAGAAGTACAGCAAAGACTGCGTAGCGGTAATGCCTGTACATTACGGCGGACAGCCCGCGCATATGGACAGGATTAGCGAGTTTGCTAAAAACAAAAATCTAAAAGTGATTGAGGATTGCGCTCACACAATAGGCGCTACATACAAAGACAGGAAACTCGGCTTATGGGGTGATATTGGGTGCTACAGTTTCGAAGAGAAGAAAGCAATGACGACAGGTGACGGGGGAATGATTTGCAGTGATGACGATGCGCTTATTAATGAATTGAGTTCGAAAAGATGGTTAGGCATTGATAAGGAATCATGGAAAATCGCAAATCCGGATGAAGAAAATGAGTACAGGCACTGGTATTATGACATAGATGATTTAGGATTCAAGTACAACATGAATGATTTATCCGCATCCATAGGCCTTGTTCAGCTTAAGAAACTTGATTCGATGAATAGAAAGAGAAGCGCTATTATCCGCATGTATCTCGATGGTTTACGCGGCTTAAAAAAGATAAGGCCTATACTTCCGTTTGAGCCGGAAATTTTCTCTTACTGGCTTTTCGGAGTCAGGTGTGCGAAACGCGACGATCTGATAAAATTCCTCAAAGACAGTGGAATAGCGACCGGGGTTCATTATGTGCCGCTTAACATGGTAAACTATTTCAGGAAATGGAATTCTGCATGTCCAATCGCTGAGAGAATATGGAAAGAATTTGTCACGCTTCCGTTGCACGTGCAGTTAAAGGACGAAGAAGTGTATTTTGTCCTTAAAAAACTTTCAGAATTCGAAAAAAATCATTTATAAATTGAAAGATCCAAAAGTCACAGTATTAATACTCAGTTACAACGGCAAGCATCTTCTCGACGAAGTAATTACTTCGTATAGGACCAATACTTACGGCAATTTTGACATAGCAGTTATCGATAACGGTTCAACAGATGGCACAGAAGAGTACATTGCGAGAAAATACGCCGAATTAAAATTACTGCGAGTAGAAAAAAACCGGGGTTATTCCGGTGGTTTCAATTTCGGTCTTGAATATGCATTCTGTGAGAATAAATCGGATTTCGTTATTATAACAAATAACGATGTGAAGGCAGACAACAATGTCATTAAGGAATTAGTTGAAATTGCTCAGGCCGATGACAGAAACGGTTTTGTTACCGGCAAAGTATATTTTTATGAGAGACCTAAAATTTTTCAAACAATCGGATTAATTTACGATCCTGTCAAGATAAACGGAGGACATATTGGCTGGGGAGAGGAGGACAGGGGGCAATATGATGAGGTCACGGAAAGGCATTTCGCGGATGACGTATTTATGCTTGTCAGCAGAAAACTTTATGAAGAAGTGGGCGGCTACGACATAGAATTCGTTCTTCAGGCTGAGCAATTCGACTGGCAGTTCAGGGCAAAGAAGAAAGGATTCAAAATTATGTATACTCCTTATGCTAAGATATGGCATAAAGACAGTATGACAATTGGGCGGAATTCACCTTCGAAATCCTATTATGACTCCCGAAATCCCATGATAGTGCTGATGAAATATCTCGAGCCGGATGCATTCAGAAGATACTTCTGGCTGCATATTCGCAAGGATATTATTAGGCCGTCGCTTGTAAATTTGAAAAACTCGAGAATAGATATTTCTATAAAAATTTGGGAAGGATTTGTCTCCGCTATACAATGGGGATTTAACAATAATAAGCTTACAATCAAACATTTCATAAAAGATGGCTCTTGGAATCCGTAAGTTTATACAAAATGCAATTTCCGAATTAAACGTTCTAAAGTTTTCATTCAGGAAGACGATATTTGGATTTGAATATGCAAACCTGATGATAAGGAGTATTGATAAGAAATCCCTGACTAAAATATTAACAGCTTACGGCGCGAATTTGGGAAAAGGTTGCGATATAGAGACCGGGCTCACATTCCATAACTGCACAGATTACGTAAATTTTTCAGTTGGTGATAATGCCCATGTAGGTAAGAATTGTTTCTTCGATCTCGCTGGAAAAATCAATATTGGAAAAAATGCCGTAGTATCTATGAATTCTATCTTTCTAACGCATATTAATATTCACAGGTCGGAACTTGAAAAAATATACCCTCCAAAAGTTATTGAAATCAGTATCGGGGATGATACCTACATCGGTGCAGGAAGCATAGTACTCATGGGTGTGAAACTTGGAAAAAGCTGTATGGTAGCGGCCGGAAGCACAGTTAATAAATCGTTTGGCCCGGGTAGTTTTATAGCGGGCTCCCCGGCAGAATTTAAAAAAATGTTAAAATCAGATGCTGAATAAAA
>JAJTBN010000221.1 GCA_021286895.1 Bacteroidota bacterium
GTGGGAATACTTCATCTCTATGCCGCCCCAAATCCATTTGCTGAGGTCTTTCTTAGAAAAATCGTTATAGATATTTCCCTGTGAGAATGCAGACGCTGCGAAACATAAAATAACAAAAGCAGTGCTTACTATTCTTGTCATCATTACAATATTTAGTTTAAAAAATTACTTTATGACGGTCATTCGTTTAACGGATGAGAAACCGTTAATCTGGAGTTTGTAAAGATAAACACCCGAGGTAAGTTCCGAAGCGTCAAATTCAACTTCATAACTTCCCGAGGACTGCCTTTCGTTCACAAGCACTCCGACGACCTGTCCAACAAGGTTATAGACTTTGAGAGAAACCAAGCCTTCTCTCTGAATCTTATAACTTATTCTTGTGACGGGATTAAATGGGTTAGGAAAATTCTGATACAGTTTGTAGTCATCCGATTGCTGTACCGACTTTCTGTCGGTGTTAATCGGATCGATGTTGGAATGTTTATTATTACCGGCGTATACTAATGTACCGGAAAGAATAAACACTAACAAATATATTTTTATTAATCCTTTCATCACAATCCAATTATAATAATCTTAATTTTTAATTTCAATAGAAATTTTAATAGTCTTTCTTGTATATATACGCGTTTTTCAGTGTTTTTGTTCCCTTAAAAAAGGAAAAGGGCGTTTATGACGCCCTTTTCCGTATAAATTTTTTATGATAGTTCGATTGCTATCAGCCTTATGTCCTTCTGCTGTGTCACAACCTTGAAGACGATAATGTCCCCGGAAACCTTTTTCGAGATAAGAGATTCAAGTTCGGAAACGGAATTTATCTTCTGCTTGTCGGCTTCGATAATTACGTAACCCAAACGCAAACCCCTGTTGAATGCTTCCGAAAAATGAGCCACATCCTTAACCAGTACGCCGTTATCCACTTCGTATTGTTTCTTCACGGATTCAGGAAGTTCGGCGACAATCATTCCGAGCGACTCGAACTTTTTCGTTTTGAGTTCCGATTCGTTGTCATTGTTTTTTTCAGTGCCGTTGTTGAGAGCAACGTCGTTTTCTGTACGGGGTTTTAGTTTCACGGTGAAGTTCTGGCTCTTTCCGTCCCTGAACACTACAAGTTCGGCAGTCTCGCCCGGACGCTTTGAACCGATAATCGTCTGAAGTTCGTTTGCCGCGTTTACTTCCTTGCCGTCAACGGAAAGTATTACGTCGCCCGTCTTCAGCCCGGCTTCTTCTCCTGCGCCGCCTTTGATTACGTTCTGAACAAGAACACCCTTTGCCTTGTCAAGCCCGAGACCCTTCGCTTCGACCATATCGACGTCCTTAATCGATACTCCTATATATCCTCTTTCAATCTTGCCGTTTTTTATCAGTTCGGCCGCGACGTTCTTCGCTATGTTCATGGGAATCGCGAAACCGTAACCCTGATAGTAACCGGTGGTTGTCTTTATTGCCGCGTTTATTCCGATTACCTGCCCGTTAATATCTACGAGCGCGCCGCCGCTGTTGCCCGGATTGATTACGGCGTCAGTCTGTATGAAATTGTTAATCGCGTAACTGTTGCCGTCTATGTTGATGTTCCTTCCGAGCGCCGAAACGATTCCGGCCGTGACTGTGTTGTTAAGTCCGAGGGGATTGCCGATTGCAAGCACCCACTGTCCGACCTGCACATTATCGGAATTTCCTACCGAGGCGACAGGAAGGTCGTTCGCGTCAATCTTTATTACGGCTATATCAGTGTTCTGGTCCTTGCCGACAAGTTTCGCCGTGAACTCTCTCTTATCGCTGAGCACGACTTTTATTCCTTTGTCGGACGCGTTGCTCACGACATGGTTGTTCGTCATGATGTAACCGTCCTTGCTTATGATGACTCCGGAACCTGAACCGTGCTGGGGAACGTCCTCGGGCATCTGAAAGTCAGGACCGAAAAAGAACTGGAAGTTCTTGTCTTCGTTTTTGTTGTTTTGCTTCACGTTGCTCGTCACGTCTATGAACACCACAGCGGGCGTCACAGTCTTCGATATTTCAATGAATGCGTCGTTCAGTCCCTTTAAATCGTTGCCCGCCTTGACGGGAGGGTCGGTCCTGAAGTCTATCTGTGAATTTGCAACAAGACTTTTTACGTTGCTGAAATTCACCGCCATGATTGCTCCGAATGCAAGCGCGAACACAAGCAGGAACGCGCCGGCAAATATTGCTTTCTTCGACATTTTTTATCTCCTTTTGCTTTTAACTTTTGCTTTTAATAAGTTGTAAACAAAGGTCAAATTAATTCGCTTTCTTTAATTCTTCAAAAATCTGGTTACTCCTAAGCACTCCGTATTTACCCGTGTGCTGAAGAAAATGTATTTCGTACGAGTTCTGTATCGCCCTGATATCTATATTTTGACAATCCAGAGACCCGATTTGTTTAAAATCCATATCCGCTATACTCTGAAGGAAGCCTGACTGTTCCGCTGTAAGACGTCCGAAATGCAGGTTTCGCTCCCTGTCATTTAAAACAAAATTTCCGTCTTTTGAATTTCTGAATCCGTCAAATGGGTCTATACCGAGCAGCACCGATAATTTCATCTGGTACCGCAGAAACACCGCTTCGTAATTTCTTTCGGAATTCTCGAGTCCGTAAAGAAATTCCTTCAGCAGGGAATATATTTCGGGGCTCGCGTGGTAATCGTAAGTCGACCTGGAAGTCAGTTCCAGCATACGGTAAGCCGCCGAAAGCCTGTCGAGGTCGGACTTTATGCGCCCGAACGACGATACACATTCGGCTTTTGAAATCAACTGCAAATCGCGGCTTTCCTTCTTCGTGAATATAACGCTTATATGGTTTATATTCTCGAATACGCCGCCAATCTTCGATTTCGAGTTTCTTGCGCCTTTGATAATCGCGGAAAATTTTCCCGATGTTTCCGACATGACGGAAACAATTTTGCTCGTATCCCCGTATTTGAAACCGCTCAGCACTATTGCATCAGTTTTTATGTTAGACATACGTGCAAAACCTTCATTTTGTTTCGTTAAAGTGATTTAAAATCGAAATTCGTGAGATTCCTGAAATCTTCAAGCCTCTTTAAGATTTTCTCCTTCGAGAGATTTCTTATCCCGTCCAGTGAGAATTTCTCTACCGCGAGCGAAGCCATTACGCTGCCGTAAACAATGGCTACCTTGAGATTGGCAGGGGAGAGGTCGCCAGTCTTCGCAAGCCATCCCATGAATCCGCCGGCGAATGTGTCGCCCGCCCCTGTCGGGTCGAAAACTGATTCGAGCGGAAATGCCGGCACGCAGAATACCGTGTCTTTAGTAATAAGCATCGCGCCGTGCTCGCCTTTCTTGATAACAAGCATCTTCGGACCCATATCAAAAATCTTTTTTGCCGCCTTGAGAAGATTGTCTTCACCCGATAGCATCTTCGCCTCTGAATCGTTTACGACCATCATATCTACGAGTTTCATCGTATCCCTCAACTCGTTCAGTTTGCCTTCAATCCAGAAATTCATTGTGTCTATCATAATGAATTTGGGCTTGTTCAACTGAAGAATGACTTTCTTCTGTATTTCCGGATTCACGTTTCCGAGACAAACGAATTCGCTGTCTTTGAAACTCTCCGGAATGACAGGGTCGAAATCCTCGAAAGCGTTGAGTTCCGTCGTTATCGAATCCCTCTGATTCATGTCGGTATGGTAAACTCCGTGCCAGTGAAAAGTTTTCTTCGTCTTCGAGATCTCAAGTCCCGAAAGGTCAATCTTCTTAGATTTAAGAAAATCAATTTCTTTTTCCGGGAAGTCGTTTCCGACAATTCCAACAAGACGCACGCCGTCAAGAAAATAACTCGCGGTCGTCGAGATGAAAGTGGCCGAACCGCCGAGTGTGTATTCAGCCTTGCCGAAAGGTGTTTCAATTGTGTCTAACGCGAGGGAACCTATAACAAGTAAACTCATTATGCTGTGATTTTAATTTTTTAATTTCACAAAAATATATTTTAAAATCGTAAAGAAAAATGATATTTTAAGAATAACATTTCAAAAAGCAAAACGTTTTTTTAAATGCCTTTTATTTTCAATCTTATTGTTTAATTTTGTACAAAAAATAAAATTCAAATGGACGAAAACCAAAACCCGCAGCAGCAGATAAACATCGAATTAAATGAAAAAGAAGCGGAAGGGAATTATTCTAACCTCGCGATTATTCATCATTCCGGAGCAGAATTCATAATCGACTTCACGAGGATATTTCCCGGAATTCCGAAAGCAAAGGTGCATTCCAGAATAATCATGACGCCTCAGCATTGCAAGATGTTCCTGAACGCCCTTAAAGAGAATATAGAAAGATACGAAAACCAGTTCGGTGAAATAAAGCTTTTCGGAGGACCGCAGGACCATATTCTCGGTTTCCAGATTCCGCAGAAACCGAACGATGAAAAGGTAAATTAATTGTTCAGTCTGTAGAAATTTACGGCTGAGACCGTGAAGAACAATATATTCGCAAGCCAGGCAGTGATTATCGGGTTTAGGTCGCCGTTATAGCCGAAAACCTGCGATATTTTCACGAATCCAAGGTAAATAAAACTAACGATAAGGCTTACGCCGAAATGCAACGCCGCTCCGCCTTTACGCCTGTTAGACGATATTGATACGCCGAAAATTATAGTTATAATGTTAGCGAAAGGGAAGGAGATTATCGAATAATAGTCGACCTTTTCCTTTGAAACATCCTGTCCGCTCGCTTCCAGATTGTCTATAAACTCCTTAAATTCGCTTAAAACAAGCTCTTCAGGCTTTAATTGTTTCTTTTCT
>JAJTBN010000012.1 GCA_021286895.1 Bacteroidota bacterium
GGACAATGACTTTCGGGTCAACAATTTTAAATACCCGTTTAAACAACTCAAGACCAGCGATAATCCCGTTCTCTTTCAGAATAAGCAGAGCGCGCGATTTGTTCTTCGCAGGAATGAGCATGTCAGTAGTGACATCACCTTTTCCAAGGTCCTCCTTAAGCGCGAGTCGAATTATTTTCTCCGCTGTCTTAAAATCGAAATTCGTATAAAAGTTATTGTATGCCATATTATTTAAAATAAGTTTTTATCAGTTCCATGAAATCCGCGGGAGGCCTGACGGGCTTAAACCTTTTCAGATCGAGAAAGGAATGAGTCGTATAGCCGTCAACAAGCAGTTCGTCCCCGGCTTTTATTTCATAATCTATCTTTATTCTTACCGTCGGAATATTTTTCAAATACGCGATTATTCTCAGTTCATCGTCGTATTTCGCAGGCTTGTGATAATTCACGTGCGCTTCAATCAGCGGCAGTCCAATATTCTGTGCTTCAAGTTTCGTATACGGATATCCCATACTTCGCATGAGTTCATTCCTGCCTGCTTCGAAATACTCGAGATATCTCGTATTGTTCACAATGCCCATGATATCCGTGTGAGCATAAAGCGGTCTGTACCTGTGTTCGTTTATAATCATTTTTATGTGAATATTTTGCCCGGGTTTAAAATATTGTTCGGGTCAAAAACCTTTTTTATTTGTTTCGATAAATATATTTCTTCTTTCGAAAGAGCTATGGACAGGTATTCTTTCTGTGAATACCCTATCCCGTGCTCGCCCGATATCGTCCCGCCGAGCGATACTGTAAGTTCGAATATTTCTTTCACAGCTGTTCTGATGTTCTTATTCCAGAATTCATCCGAAAGATTCTCTTTAAGTATGTTCACGTGAAGGTTTCCGTCTCCCGCGTGCCCGTAACATATAGCCCTGATGCCGTATTTCCCTGTAATTTTTCTGATTCCTTCGAGCAGTTCGGGCATTTTCGCGCGCGGGACTACCGTATCCTCTTCCTTGTATGTTGCAATCGATTTAACCGCTTCTCCGACAGAACGTCTTAAAACCCAAAGTTCCTCCATCTTCGAACGGTCTTCGGCAAGAATAACATCGACAGGAGAATATTTTTCAATCGCATCCGCTATTGCCTGAACTTCATTGTCAAGTTGTGTTTCGTCATTACCGTCAAGTTCAATAAGCAATTGCGCTTCGGAATCGTTATTCGGAAAGACCTTGTTCAATTGCGCTTCGGCGGCTTTAATCGCGGCTTTCTCGAGAAACTCGAGAGCGGCCGGATTTACTCCTTTCTTGTATATTTCCGCGACTGATGATATACAATCCTGAATACTATTGTATGCAACCAGCATTATTTTCTTGTATTTCGGAAGAGCAAGAATTCTGAATACAATTTTTGTGATTATTCCAAGCGTACCTTCGCTGCCTGTCAGTAATTGAGTCAGGCTGTATCCCGTAACGTTTTTAATAGTATGTGAGCCTGTGAATATTATATCGCCTGTCGGTGTCACGAACTCAAGCGCCAGCACGTAATTTCTCGTAACGCCGTATTTCGCCGCGCGAGGCCCGCCCGAACATTCCGCTATGTTACCGCCTATGAAGCAGCTGCCCCTCGAAGCCGGGTCGACGGGATAGAACAAACCGTCCTTTTCGAGTTCTTCCTGAAAAACCTGCGTGATAACACCCGCTTCAACTGTAGCCTGAAAATTATCTTTGTCTATGTTCAGAATTTTATTGAAGCGCTCCATAGAAATCACAATTCCCCCGTACACGGGCAGCGCGCCTCCGGAAAGGCCTGTGCCGCCTCCTCTCGTGTAAACGGGAATTTTTTGTTCGTTCGCAAATTTCAGTATTCTTGAAATCTGCTCCGCGTTAGCAGGTTTCACCACAACGTCGGGAGGAAAGGAAAAATCTTCGGTTTCATCCCTGGAATATTTATCGATTGATTCAGAATCCGTATATACAAACTCCTTTCCTGCGATTTCATTCAGGAATTCAATAATACGGGGATTGATTTTACTGTACATACTTTAATATAAACATATTTCAAAAAAACTGAAATAAAAATAAACATCTTTACAATTAGTAATTAATAATTAATAATTAATAATTAGAGACTTCTGAAAAAAACAACTCGTATCCGAGAGTCTCCCGGTTTTAACCGGGGACTCTCGGTAACAGATAGAGAGACAGTTTCGGGTGCCACTCTAAAAGCCACTCCGAGGGTCCCCCAAAGAACGGGGAGACTCTCGGTAACAGATGGAGAGATACTTTCGTGATTCCCAAAGAGGACGTTAGGGACCAGTCGTAAAAACCGTTTTCCAGAAATCTAATTAGTAAAACGAAGGATTGATATTAAAAGTATTTTTTCAGTTTCGCAGTAGCGAAACCGAATAGGTATAAGTAAATAAAAAAGAAAAACTCCGCGGGAGCGGCACATAAAAATTACATGGGCTTCGCTCCTTCGGAAGTTCCCTACTTCACAAGAATCATCTTCCCTGTCGATGAATATTTCGGAGTTTCAAACCTGTAGAAATAAAGACCGCTGGCTAATCCGGCTGCCTCCCACGTATAAGCATACCTGTTCGCCTGCATATATCCGTCGACGAGAACAGCGATTCTCCTCCCCAGTGCGTCATAAATGGAAAGTTTCACATGCGTATATTCCGGCAGGACGAAACTGAAATTTGTCGTCAGGTTAAAAGGATTCGGATAGTTCTGTGAGATTTCGTATCCTGTCGGAACAGGTACGAAAAGCGTGTCATAGGGTTGTGAAAGTTTAGCCAGTATTGTGCCGTAATAAAATCCGGCGTTTTCAGTCTGGTCCGAAAGCCCTACATAGAGTTTATAATTATTGTCTATAGCGAAAGATTTGGGCCCACCTTCGACGGTCGGCAGCGTCCCGTATCTTGTAACCCTTATAAGTTTTCCGTACGGATCGATTTTCAAAATCACGAAATAATCCCTGCTGTTATGCGGATAATTTCTTCTTTCACTGTACCCGTATGCGTATATAAAACCTCTCGAATCCTCTTTTAGTTCATTCAGCATCTGCCACGACGAATCTGAAACCGCGTATTTTACCTCCCAAAGAAGGTTACCGGCCGGATCTATTTTTTTAACGAATAAATCCCCGGAGAAGCCCCGCGGGGTCTGCGAAGCGAGTAAAATATTGCCGTCTTTTGAAATCACGCATCGCTGAGGATTGTAAAAATTATATCCGAAAAGGTCGAACCTTGGGAATTTTTTTATCCATATCAATCCTCCGGAATTTGATAATTTAAGTAAAGACAACGAATCATTTTTCCAGCCGCACGCGTAATAGTTTCCGGAATTGTCCCCCGTAATACTCTTGTCAAATAAAGTATCCGTAAAATTCTTTTCCCATATTAAAGCGCCCGTGTTCGAAAGTTTCCTGAATTTATGCTCGCTGCCTGTTACAATATTGTAATCATTATCAAGATAAGAGCCGTAAATATAATCATCGGTTTTATATTTCCACAACGAATCACCGGAGCTGTTGTATTTAATCATATAAGAAAAATTGTTATCCCTGCAGAAAACGTAAACGTTCAGGGATGAATCCAGAAGAAGTCCTTTCCTGTACGGATAATAATAATCTGCGTAATTCTGCTTTGCCGCCCAGAGCAAATCGCCTGAAGAGTTATATTTTATCGTGACGAATGCTATCGTGTTATTTGTGGTATCGGAAATGTTGCCTGTAACGTAAACGTTGCTGTACTTGTCAAGAGTGAGTGATTTTGCGAAATCCTCCCTGCCGGTGCCGGAACTGAAATATGTTCTCTGCCATATCAGATTTCCTGAAGGGCTGTATTTCACCGTCACTATATCAAGATTTGCAGTCAGTAATGACTTATAGCCGGATACCGCAGTACCGGTCATATAAACATAGCCTGAATCATCAACCGCTGTCTGTTCGGATTCGAAACCGATATTCCACGGACCTTTGTCTATACGATACCAGTCGACCGTAACCTGCGGATAACTGTTGTTTAAGGCAACAACCAACGCCAACAATGCAAAAACAATCCTTAGATACTTTATCTTCATTTTGATATTATTTTACCAGAATCATTTTTCTTGTTTCGCTAAAATTTCCCGCGGTCAGACTATAGAAATACACGCCGCTCGGGTATCTACTCCCGTCGAAGGTAACTTCATAGGTACCCGCATGCATGCTTTCGTTCACAAGCGTCTCAATTTCTCTGCCGGTGATATCGTATACTCTTAAAGCGACTAAACCATTTTCGCTTTTCGATTTTCCGTTTTCAGGCACGGAGAACATAATTTTTGTAACGGGGTTAAAAGGATTCGGATAGTTCTGTTGAAGAGCGAATTCTATAGGCACCGAAGTACCGATGTTTTCCGCATAAACCAACTGATGAAAATCCCTTTTCCATACTCCCGCCGTTGTAGCAGCGAATAAGATATTATTTGATAATGTAAACGCTTGTATGCTTTTGCTAACGCCGAATCCCTCGTTTCTTTGTAACCAGGTTTCGCCTCTGTTGACTGAGACATAAACACCGGTTCCCATGTTATCGCCCGCGATTATTGTATCTCCCGCTGAATACAATGCACAGATGTAATGCGAGTTTAATGAAGTCTGTATCCAGTTTATGCCGTTATTTGTAGATCTCAACACACCCGAATTTGAAGTCCCTGCCGCAATGAAATTGTCGCTGATAGTAACCGATACGACCTGACTGCCGACTGTGCCTGTATTCCAGTTGTCTCCGTTATTGGTAGATAACCTGAGCGTCGTTCCGCTGCCCGCTAGTACCATGTTGCCCTTAACAAATAACGAGGAAATCGATGATGTCATATTCGCGTTCGTCCAGGTATTGCCGTTATCCGAAGAACGCTCGATTCCCGAAGCTCCGCAAGCAAAGATATAGATTCCGTTAGACGAAAACGCCGATATTTCATAAGGACTGTAAGGATAATTCAGAACTGACCAGTCTAAACCGGAATTATCGGATATAAAATTACCGTTAAACTCAGTAGCCGAAACGAACAACCTGCCGTTTCTGATAAAAAGAGATAATGAGTATTTAGTAAAACCGGTTTGGAACCAGTTAAGGCCTCCGTTCGTGCTCCGGAATATCGTAGGCGATTCGTCGTTGTTATCACTCGTGAGTAAAAAACTGCCGGCGTATATAGACAAATTATCGGATGTGATTGTCTTAATATTTGAACTGCTTATGTTGTTTGTTACGTTTACCCACTGTGAATAGGAATTGTGGAATGATAAATAAAATATGACAAGTAACAATATATGTTTTTTCATCATAAGTATTTTAATTACAACCCGAAATAATTCAGGCAATATTCTCAACCGGATTGATTATTGAGAAATTACATGTAAAAGTTACAAAATAATATAATATAAAACAAATCAGTATTTTATGATATATTTAACTGGTATGATATTAAAAACTGCCTTGTAGACGATTACACTTTAAATGTGTCGATAAGAGCGAATGGAACGGTAAATTTCCGCTCTTTCGCTGTTTGAGACAGGCTTTTTCCGATTTGGCGGAATATAGCAGCCGCTGACTTTTGGGGAAGCAATTTCTCCCAGTTTCCACTGAATCCGAGTTTTATCAGCGAGTGGCTGAAGAAGGATTCAGCATCCGCGAATTTCATGACGAATTTATCTTTTACGACTTTCCTTATCCTGAATCCATTCTTTTCAAAGAGTGATTTTGTTTCTTCCAGCGGCGGACGCTTGTCCCTGATGTGTTTTTTCAGTTTTATTATTTCGTCATTCATTCCCCTCTTTTCAAGAACTTTGAAAAATGCCGTGTAGAATTCTTTAAACGTGGCGTCAAGATTCACGGTTATTATAAACTGCGCGCCGCGTTTCGCGATTCTGGAACATTCAGCAAACACTTTATCTATATCCTGCACGTTGTTCGTGCCGTTGTTCGAAACTATCAGGTCAACCGATTTATCTTTAAGCGGAATTTCTTCAGCGGCGCCTTTTATCAGAATTACATTATCGATTCCGTGGAATTTCATCCTGTACTTTGCTCTGAGATGTGAAGGACGCCAGGGGTCGATGCCGTAAACAGTCGAGGATTTTCCGAGCCGCTGGGCGAGTTCGATAAGCGGAAATCCCGTTCCGAAACCGATGTCGAGAGCAGTGATTTTCTTTCTGTATTCTACTGCGTCGAGAAGAGCAAGCCCGAAAGGGGCAGACCACAGCGGCAGTTCGTCTATCGCGGATGACGATAAAACCGAATCGAAACCGTAATCTGTCCCTATGTAATCAGGCTTCCTGTTTTTCATTTATTTTTTAAGTCTTCCCGAACCGTTTGTTTCGATTTTGTTAACCTTGTAATTGCCCGACAGAAAGAGGTCTCCCGAGCCGTTCAGTTCAATCGCGGCTTCGCTGTTGCAGGTCAGGTTCACGTTTCCTGAGCCGTTAACTTCCACATTCAGTTTGTCCGTTGCGAATTTATCCCCCTTGAAATCGCCCGAGCCGTCGTTCTCGAGTTTCAGGTTAGCGGTGTTTCCATCCGCGATGAAATTGCCTGAACCGGAATTGGAAATCATCGCGTTCATCGATTTTATGCTCGCTGTCATATCGCCCGAACCCGTATGCTCCGCTTTTATATTGCCTTGATTGTTGTCGTATGAAAGCGTCATATCGCCCGAGCCTGTATGCTCGACGCTGCAGTTAGTCGCCGCGGCGTTGATTTTCGAATTTCCCGAACCTGTCACTTCAATCTTAAGGTCCGTGGAAGATACTGCGAAATCGAGATTTCCCGAGCCTACCATTTCAAGTTTGAATTTGTCGGCTTTGATAGTGTTCATAGTTTTAATGTCGCCGGAACCAACTCCCGAGAATTTGTTAAGTTCCTTTACCTCAACGTACACATCGAATTTCGTCGGGGAGACATTCTTCGTAAAAGTCAGGTTCAGTTCCCTGCCGCTCACCTCAGCGCTGAAGTACTGAACAATATTGTCGTCGCCTTCAACAGTGAGTTTTTCGGCATCGCTCTGCTTCAGGTATATGTTAAATGAGCCTAATGAAGTGATTTTGTTGAAACCCGATACGCTTATATCTTTTTTTATTATTGTTCCGCTGCCTTTGACTGTCTGTGCGAAGACAATACCGGGCAGAAGAGCAATAACAAGCAATGTGGTGTAAATGATGTTTTTCATAGTTTTCCGTATTTTATTGTTATTTTAATATACGGAAGCATAAAATAAAAGTTCTGACGATGTAACTACAAGCCTATATTAAGATTCAGGGTGCCTAATCCGGGATATACCGTTACACTGTGTTTTCCGCCCTGCCCTGTATTGCTTTTGCGTGAAGAAATAAAATCACCAATGAAGTAACCGCATGCCGAACCCAGAAGCACGTCGGAAGCCCAGTGCTCGTCGTGGTATACCCTTGATATAGCGGTTATTCCCGCCAGCGTATAAAGACCGATTGACGCGTATATGTTATGAATCCTGTTTGACAACACCGATGATAACGCGAAAGCCACAGTTGAATGACCTGAAGGCATTGATAAATTGCCGTTGTCGACAGTAAACGGCCTGAAAAACTGCGAGCCTTCGTTTTTATATGGTCTCGACCTGCCGAGCACACTCTTGAATACTGTTGTTACAATTCCGGAATACAAGACAGCCTCAAATACCATCCTTCCCGTCACCCGCACTTCTTCGCTGCCGGAAAATAAGCCGGCTGAATAAATCCCGCCTCCGATAACGACAGGCGCTATCAGGTTACCGTACATTTTACCGCCGTCCATTATTTTATCGTTGAAATCGCTGTGTTGTTTCCCCGCGTACGCTCTGAAAGATTCGTCTTTAAGATAAGCCGCGCCTGTGACGAGCACGAGACCGCCGAGAGTAAAACCGTCCTTCGTTCCCCAGTGAAGCGGAGAAGAATAAACTCTCAGACCGTCTTTAAGAGATTCGTTTATATCGGAACCGATTATGCTGAAAATGTTTTTATTCTCCTGCGGGTAAGAAAAACCCGCTGTCAGGACGAGAAACAATACGATACTTACAATAATTTTATTCTTCATGCGGTTTATATTTTATGAAAAACGAAATGTATACAACTGTTAAAACTGCTCCGGCTGACGAGAATAAAAACGTGACAGAAGGACTGAATGCGGACCATAGAAAACCTGCGATGAAACTCGCAAGCATTGTGAACAGGCTGCCAAAACCCGTGTAAAATCCGATTGCCGTAGCCGCGTCTTCTTTTCGCGATATGTTTGTTATCCATGCCTTCGATATGCTTTCAGTCGAGGCCGCATAAAGACCGTAAAGAAAGAACAGAGCGAAAATAACAGGAAGCGAAGGATTCATAGCCATACTCCCGTAAACCGCCGCGAATACAAGCGTGCCAATTATTATGACTTTTTTGTAACCGAGTTTGTCCGCGAGCATTCCCGCGGGATAAGAAAACGCCGCGTACACGAAATTATAAAAAATGTAGGCGGAAATGACTTCGATATTCGTGTAACCTATCTGCTTAATCATAAGCAGGAGAAAAATATCCGAACTGTTTATGAGAGTAAAAAACAGAAGCCCGCTCACGAGTCTCCTGTATTCCTTATCCGAGACTTTCCAGTAGTAAAGGAAAGAGAAAAATCCTTTTGATTTGACCGACGGGTCGGGCGCGGCGCTTTTATCTTTCAGATAGAAGGTTATCAGAACACCCGCTAAGCCGGGTATAAATGCAAGCAGGAACAGCAGGCGGAAATTATCGGGCAGGATATAAAGGAACACGAGCGCGAAGATAGGTCCTATCATTGCTCCCGCCGTATCCATACCTCTGTGAAAAGCGAAGACGCGCGCCTTTGTACGCGGAGTCGATTCCGACGAAAGTATAGCGTCGCGGGCCGATGTTCTGATTCCCTTGCCCAGCCTGTCGAACCCTCTGGCAAGGAAAATCCAGAGCGGATACTGAAACAACGCAAGCATGGGTTTCGATACCGAACTCAGAAGATAACCGAGTCTGACGAAAGGAACGCGCTTTCCTGTCCTGTCGGACATAGTTCCGAAGTATCCCTTGCTGAAACCCGCCGTCGCCTCGGCAAATCCTTCGAGAATGCCGATTACAAGCGCCGAGAACCCGATTGATTTCAGGTAAACAGGCATAACGGGATAAAGCATTTCGCTGGATATGTCAGTGAGAAGGCTGACTACGCTTAGCACTATAACCGTCCGGGATATTTTAATTTTACCGTTTTCCAGAGGCGATGAAAATTATTTCAGGAAGATAAATTAATTCTTTTCGGAATGAATTCAAACGGAATAATCATTCGGCTTTTATGCCCATGTTGAATTTGTAGTTTTCCTTGATTGAATAGTAGAAACCCGATATCATCAGTCCGAGGAAATTCAGAAGATGCGATATGAGCGCGTACCCGATGGCGACCTCGGGATTTATGCCGTAAATATTCACGAGCGCCGTCTTAAGGAAAAGATAGTATGAGCCTGCCGAATTTCCGGGCAGAGGAAGCGTCATCGCGAACGAAGCGAGCACTACCATGAGGTTCGCGTCTAGGAAATTAAGGTTTATATCAAACGCGAAAAAACACAGGTAAGAAGATACCGCATAGAAAATCCATATAAGCGCGGTCGTCACAAAAATCTTGAAAAAGGATTTCGGATATTTTATGAAGAGGAATCCGTTTATTATTGAAATGAAAATCTTATGTATCTTTTCCTGATACTTCGCAGGCAGTATTTTCCTTGTTATTTTCTCGATAATTATTTCAGTCCTCTCGATATTGAAAAGCATCAAGACAATCACGAGAACGAAAGCGAGTATTATAACAGAACTCCAGAGGGATATCATCTCAATGTTATACGGATAAAACGCATCGGAAATTTTCGCCCTGAAGAAGAATAGCAGGAATCCGAACACAATGAACATCGAAAGCATGTCGAAAATCCTTTCGACTACTATCGTCCCGAACGCGGATGCCCTCGAAATGCCTTCTTTCTGCGCCGTGATAACGGGGCGCGCGACTTCTCCGCCTCTCGGTATAATCGCGTTCATCATATAACCAATCATTACCGGCGGGAACAGGCTTGACATCGGTATGTTCTTCTTCAGCGGGTCGAGCAGGTATCTCCATCTCAATGCCCTTACGTAACTTCCGATGAAAGTGCCGATAATCATTCCTGTCAGGGCGTAAAGATATTTAGTCTTGAGAAGTTCCTGATATAAAAGGGCAAAGTCTATATCCTTGAAGGCAAGATATATGAAAAACACTAGAATCGCGGTGAGGACCGCGAAACGCAATATCTTTTTATAATTCTTGAACAATAATATTATCTTAAATCTATAACTTCGACATCAGAAGGCGGAGAAAAAGTAAACTTCGACGAACTTATTCCGGAATCGAGCGATATTTTCTTCAGAAGATACGTATCCGTGGATTCCGACGACACTATCAGGATTTTTCTGATAAGGTTTTCGTTTTTGTCCACCCATATCTTTGCCGATTTTACGTTTCCCCTGCTTCTCGGCGTAAGTTTAAGCAGATAACAATCGGCGCCCGAAACGTCTTCCGAACCTTCGAGGTCGGAGTAGAAATTTTCGGGATAACTGAAAAGATACTTGTTCGGGGAAAATGTGTTGCCGTCGTTCTTGTAGTTGTCGATAATAACCTGTTTTTTCTTCGAAGAATAAGACCATGAGGTAACGCCGTCTGTAATTATGACCTGGCCTTTAGTTTCTATCCTGTACTTATTTTCCTTTTGAATGTAAATCGTACCCGATTCAGACTGTGACTTGCCCGATGAATATTTTACGCTGTGCGAGAAACTCGCTTTCGCGTCTTTAATTCCGTTGTAATTGTTCTGGACTTTTTTGATGATTTCCTGCGCATCCTGCGAATATAAATTACAAACACCCAATAGGATAATAATTGCCGCTAATATAAAATGTTTTCTCATAAAAATGTTAAGAATTTTAATTAATAATTTACTCAAAGAGGGGTAATTATTCAATAAACTTATTTGTAGACCGGCGCTTTCCAACTTTTTTTCTTATAAGACGCCAGTTCGAGAGTTATGCTTCCGATTGTAACGTTGAATTTCGCCTTTATCGGCACTCTGAATTCGTCGTCGGAAAACCAGCCCGCGAATTCACCGGTCAGCCCGAAGACACCCACAAAGTCAGCGACGCCCGCTACCTTAACGCATCTAATTCCGTAATCCTCAAGGTCAATTTCAACTTCTTCGGGTTTCTGCGAAAAAGAGTAACGAACGGAGGACTCCTTTTCGTTGATGTAAACTGGAACGTTGAAACGCTGGTTGTTTCTGTCGGCTTTCGACTGGAGTCTCGCGTTATAAAGGAGGGAAAGGCCGTCCTGGTACATCTTCTTGTTCTCGATGTTTATCGTCTGCTCGGCATCCGTTCTTCCGTCCACTTCCTTACGTGTTTTAATTGCCTCGTTGTCGTAGTCGAAATTGTAATATATGTTGGTGATTGATTTTTCCTTGAATTCTGTGGCGGTAAATTTTGTCGAGCGGACTTCGCTTTTATCCGTGAGCATTACCGATTCGAAAATATAATTGATATTAATCATCGGTATGGCGTCGAAACTCTTTATCGACGCCGTTGCCGTGATTAAATCGTTCTTACCGTCTTTATTCCTTCCCGTTACCTTGAACTTAACTTCCCCGAGTTTGATGAATCCGTAGTAAACGGAGTAGTTAAGCTCTTCGCCGACTTCTACAATCTTGTCCTGCGGATAAGCCGCGGCGAAGAACAAAAAGACGATTAATGTGTAAACCGCCTTACGCAATTTTTTATATTCTAATTATTGCCCTTTAAAAGTTTCTCTGCCGTATCGAACAGGCTTAAAGCCTTTATTACCTGTTCGTCCGAATACATGAACAGAGCGTAATATCCCTCGTTGCCCCAAAGGTCCCTTGCTATCTGTGCCTTCAGCGACGTAACAAGGAATTCCCTGTCATGGTCGAATCCCGATTTGTCGAACTCTACATTTCTCGTCTTGGCGAGGCTTACAAGCCCGTCAAGCATATCCTGAGTTACATTAAAACCGTTCTTGAAATCAAGATAATTTTTGTACTTCGACTCAAGGCTCTTTCTGTTGTTCGCCATGTATTTCTCTGTGAATTCATAAATGGCGTTGATTCTTCTCAGTGAGACTGTGTACCTTGTCAGCGTGTCGAGTTTCTCGAAATAATCGGGGGAGATTCCGCCGCCGCCGAAAATCGTTCTCCCGCCGAACGTCTTGAACACCGGCCTTGAAGTATCCTTTGTGTCCAGATCATGCGAGAAATTATCGCCTTCGAGAGTGTCGAGCCTCATCGGGTCCTTGTATTTTCCGCCTTCGTAAGGTTTCTGTATTGTTCTGCCGGACGGCGTGTAATACCTTGCAGTCGTTACTCTGAACGCCGAACCGTCGGAAAGGTCAAACTGCCTCTGCACAAGCCCTTTCCCGAAAGATGTCTCTCCGACAATAAGCCCCCTGTCCCAGTCCTGTATGGCTCCCGCGACGATTTCACTCGCGGACGCCGAACCTTCGTTTATAAGTAGTACAAGCGGAATGTCAGCGAATGAGCCGCCTGTTGATTTGTATTCTTCCTGAAATTCCTTTATTCTGCTCTTCGTGTAAACAATCATCTTGCCCGGCGGCAGGAATTCGCTCGCCATCCTGTAAGCCATCTCAAGATATCCTCCCGGATTGCTGCGAAGGTCAAGTATAACTTTCTTCATTCCTTCGCCCTTTAACTTGTTCATCGCCTGCATGAACTCATCGTACGTCGTCGCCGCGAACCTCGATACTTTTACGTAACCGGTCTCCTTATCGAACATGAATGACGCGTCGACACTGTACAGAGGAATCTTATCCCTGGTCACTGTAAATTCAAGAGGCTCTCTGAGTCCGGAACGGACAATTGAAAGTTTCACGAGCGTGCCTTTCTGGCCGCGGAGTTTCTTCGGAACGTCCTCACGCGATATCTTTATGCATGAAGCCCCGTCGATTTTCACTATTTTGTCGCCCGCTAATATTCCGAGTTTCTCGGAAGGGCCGCCGCTTATGGGAGAGACGACTGTCAGCGTGTCGTTGATTACATCGAATTCAACGCCGATACCTTCGAAACTGCCCTGAAATTCTTCGTTGACTCTTTTCAACTGGTCGGTGCTAATATATATTGAATGCGGGTCGAGTTCTTCAAGCATTCCTCTGATTGCCGCTTCCGTTAGTTTCTGAGTGTCTATGTTGTCCACATAGTATTTTGACGTGATGTTCAACACTTCCTTAAACTTGCGCGCCTGTTCGTCGATTTTATCATCAGACCTCGCGTTCTGAATCTTCATTCCGGCGATAATCGCGAGTATTATCGTAACGATAAATATCGGAATAAATATCTTTTTATTGCTCATATTGTGTTGTTTATAATTATATACATAAAAATAGGAAATTAGTTCCTAATTATCGAGAGTTTATTTAAAGAAAATAATCCAAACCAGAAAAAATACCGGAAGGAGTATAATTACGGAATACCCCGCCATATACTGAAAAAACCCCGGCATTTTCACTCCTTTATGCTCTGCAATCGACTTTATCATGAAATTCGGCGCGTTTCCTATGTACGTCATTGCCCCGAAAAATACCGACCCGACGGATACGGCTTTCAGAAACGCAGGATAGTCAATCGAAAATTTAATCACATCCGCCGGGCTTCCTGTCATAAGCCCGAAAGTGCTCATTGAACCCGTCAGGAAATTCATGTATGTCGGCGCGTTGTCAAGGAAACTCGTCAGCATCCCGCTGAACCAGAAAAGACTGCCGACATGGTCGAGACCGAACGTTTTCGAGTTCTCTGACATATACGCAAGCGCGGGAATCATTGTTACGAATATGGCGAAAAATAGATATGCCACTTCCTTAATCGGTTCGAAATTAAAATGATCTCTCTCGTGAATGTCTTTCGGGGTAATCCTGTATGATACAAACGCTGCGCCGAGCATAATAATCTCGCGCAGAAACAAAGGCTTCTGCAGAAATACAGACGCGACGATAACGATTAACAGAAGCATATTCTTCAAACCGAGAACAGTTACTTTCTCGCCTTCTTCGTCTATATCATGCTGAAGCGACGGCCTGACTCTGTGAAAATTCACGTAATCAAAAATGAAGAAAAGAACGACAAGCAAACCCACGGTAAAGAGCCACACTGAAAAAAGATGTTCGAACACCCAGAAAAACGGCACTCCTTTTATGAACCCGAGCAGAAGCGGCGGGTCGCCTATCGGCGTAAGAGAGCCGCCAATATTTCCGACCAGAAATATAAAAAATACAACGTGATACGGACGAATCCTGTATTTATTAGAATCGAGATAAGGACGTATCAGCAGCATAGACGCTCCCGTCGTGCCGAATATGTTCGATATAACCGAGCCGGCCAAAAGCAGCGCCGCGTTTCTTAAGGGAGTCGATTTGCCCCTTATCTTAATGTATATCCCTCCGGATACAACAAACAAACTGAACAGAAGCGCGATGAAACTGAAATAGTCCTCGAGCGCGTGCGCGAGTTTCGGCAGGCCTTCAGCCGTGAATAGATAATAAATAATTACGATTGCCGCGAGCGAAACAGAAAGTTTCGGATAATTCTTATGCCACCACTTAGGCAGAACCATGGGAAACAAAGCCAGCGATAGAAGCAGTACTATGAACGGTATTATGATAATCTTTTCCTGAATCAATTAGGCGCTTCCTGAACTTTTTTGAATTCCATTTCCTTCAAAGTCTTAATCTTGCTGTTATCATAGTTAATGAGCACTTTCTTGACGCTCTTTTCGCTAATCCTGAGAAATGTGTTCGGATATACGCCAATCCAGATTATGAATACTATGAGAGGAAGCAGCGAAGCGTATTCGTATTTATTAATGTCCTTAAGCGATTTATTTTCTTCTTTGTCAAGCGGACCGAGCATGACGCGCTGATAAAGCCAGAGAAGATAAACAGCAGAGAATATAACCGCCGTCGAGGATATCAAAGTGTACCAGTAATTGCCGAGATTATACGAGCCAAACGAGCCTGCGAGAATTAAAAATTCGCCGATGAAACCGTTCAGCCCCGGCAGACCGATGGAAGACAGACTGACAAGAAGGAATATGCCCGCGAAAACCGGCATTACTTTCCGAACGCCGCCGTATGCGGCGATTTCTTTCGTGTGCCTTCTTTCGTAAAGCATGCCCACGATAAGGAACAGCGCGCCGGTCGAGAGGCCGTGGTTAACCATCTGAATCACGGCGCCCTGCATGGATTCCGCAGTTAGAGCGAACATGCCTAGCACAACGAAGCCGAGATGGCTGACCGAAGAATAAGCCACAAGTTTCTTCATGTCTTTCTGTACTATAGAAAGAAGCGCTCCGTAAATAATCCCGATAACCGCGAGCACGGCTATGTACGGAGTAAGTTTCACGAACGCGACCGGAAACAGGCTCATAGAGAACCTGATAATGCCGTATGTGCCCATCTTCAGAAGAAGAGCCGCGAGAATAACGCTTCCCGCCGTAGGCGCCTGAACGTGAGCGTCCGGCAGCCATGTATGAAACGGAAACAGGGGCACCTTAATCAGGAAACCAATCGTGAACAATATAAAAAGATAAATCTGTTTATCCGGCGGTATGTATATTGAGTTCGTTATAATATTCGTCAGGTCGAAAGAAATCACGCCTGTGAACTGCTGGTTAATCATCGCGAGCCAGATTATTCCGACAAGAAGCAGCACACTGCCGAACATTGTGTAGAGAAAGAACTTGACGGCCGCGTAAATTCTGTTTTCCCCTCCCCATATGCCTATAAGGAAGTACATCGGGATGAGAATGAATTCCCAGAATACATAAAAAAGTATCAGATCAAGAGCGCAGAAGACACCTATTAACGCGCCCTCAAGTATAAGAAGCAGTATGAAAAATTCTTTGACCCTTGTTTTAATCGTGTTCCATGAAGCGATAATCGAAACAGGAAAAATCAGAGTGCTGAGCAGTATAAGTAAAAGTGAAATGCCGTCTATGCCTACGAAGTAGTATGAGTTTATCAGTTTTACCCACATCGCCTTTTCGACGAACTGGTAATCGCCGGTATCAGTGTTAAAGACAGATAATACGTAAACCGAGAAACCGAGGGTTAAAAGAGAAACAATCAGCGTATAAATTTTTATCAGACTTTCGTTCCTGCGCGGGAAAAAGAAAGCGGGAACCGAAAGCGCCAGAGGCAGAAAAATCAGTATGCTAAGTATGTTGTTCAATTATCTTTATGTTTATTTTTTAAAATCCTCTTTTAACTTCAAACTGCATCCCCCGCGAAGGCGGAGGATGCAGAATAATAATTTAATTTCAATGAATTGCAATCAGCCTTTCATTCTGAGGCCTTCTTCTTCGTTGATGAATATCCAGCCGACTATCTTGCCGATATTTATTTCGTTGAAGTTGTGCCAGTAATCATGACTGAAGGTCACCCTCGAACTGAACAGCGGGTCGAAGTTTCCTTCCGTCTGCTTTATAATGTTGCCAACGCGTTTTTTCCATTCTTTCCAGTTGCTTTCCCTGAGGTCAACCCAGCAGTCATGCGTCCACTTTTCGATTTTCTGCCTGTCGAGTTTCAGAACCTCGCCCTTAGCGAGAGCGGGAATCTTCATTTCAGGACCTCTCAGTACCTTCTTTCCGTCCGGAAGAAGAATCGGGATGCCGATTGATACTATCTCATTCCTTAAAGAGGAATTCTTCTTAATAAGTTCCGCGACTTTTTTCGTAATGTTCGCCGGGTTGTCTTTCAGGAGTTTCCAGAAATTTCCGTATATGAGTTTCAGCATGTGCGCTTCATAGAGCAGTTTCGAAAGTCTCGGAGGTCCGAGCATTTCGAACGCCACTGAATGGGTTTTATACTTTTTCTCGAGTTCCCTGATTTTCTCTACGGCTTTATGCTGAAGGAAACCGGCCCTGTAAGAAGGCTCCATCGCCGATGAATCAAGCGCGCTGATGATATCGTTTCCTGTATTGCCGCCTGTCAGTTCCCTGTAAATATTTTCCGCGATTTCCTCCGGAGTAACGAATTCCATCTGTCCGTTCGTTGTTATTGCTTCAAACTCGCCGCGTGAGAATATCCCGTTTTCTCCTGTGTCGATGTAAACGGTCTTCATGTTGCCTTTTTTCCTGAATTCTTTTTCTTCCTTTGCGGAAAAATCGCCTTTAAGAAGCTCGGCATTTTTCAGGTCAGTATCGAAAATAGTAACCGGACGGCCTTTTTTCCTGATATCGCCGTATGTTATTTTTTTCCATGCGATAGAGGCGGTGGGCTTAATTTCCTTGATTTTCGGACCGCCGGGCGTTCTCGCCATAAGGAAAAGCAGAAGCGTCTGCGCGCCTGCAACCGAAGACTTGCTGAGAAGCACGCGCGACGGCTTTTCCTCGCTGTGCGTGAAGGGAATGTTGAGTCCCATGCCGCCGGTTCCGCTCGTTCCGACCTTGAAATAGAACTTTGTTCCGAACTTCAGCATCGAATTGTAGAGAAGCTGCACGTGCCTGATTAGCGGAGGTATGTACGTCGAGCAAATCATTCTCTCGGCGTATTCTTTAAGTTTGTCAAAGTCCCTTTCCCTGCCGTTGGCTACCTTAAGCATTTCATGGAATGACTTGTATATATTAAGATAAGCAATGGCAGTCGCCGTGTTGATACAGTCGATTATGATGTCGGGTTTGAACTTTTCGAGCAGTCTGTAAAGTGAGGATTCTTTCAGCATCTTTTCGTCAAGTTCATTCACGATATCCTTTATGTATTTTGCTCTTTTTTTATCGTCCTTGAGATACGCCTCCATATCCATGTCCTTGAACTCCTCGCGGACAAAGATGTTTCCCCATGCGGGGACGAAAAGGTTTTTCTTTTTATTCTCCTTGTTAAATTCCCTGCATATATGCTCAGCGTCGTTCCTGAACAATGAGGTAATGATGATTTGCTTCGGCTTTCCTTCCGTAATCTTTCTTGCAATGGCCGAGCCTACGAGACCCCAGCCGCCGAGAATCATGACTTTTTTATTTAATATATCCATACGTATAAATAATATAATGTTTAGTTAGGGAAATCACATGTAAAGATAAGGCTTCCAGCCATCATCTATCGCTCCCACAAAATTCTTTATGAATGTAATATGGGATGGTTTCTTGGGATTAGTCTTCAGGTTCATTTTGGCTTCCTCAGGCGTCCTGTCGCCTTTCCTGTTGTTGCACCGTATACAAGCCGTTACCAGGTTTTCCCAGGTATCTTCACCGCCTCTGGATTTTGGTATTATATGGTCTACTGTGAGATTTACTGTGGAACCGCAGTATTGGCACTTGTGATTATCTCTTCTCAGAATGTTTTTTCTGGAGAGAATAATTTTTTTGTATGGAACTCTAACAAAAACGGACAGTCTAACGATGCTGGGACATGCGAACTTCTTGAATATCGTGTTTACCACCTTCCCGTCGAGATTACTTACCACTTCAGCCTTGCCAAGATAAGTCAGGACAATCGCTCTTTTTACATTGCATATCGTTATAGGTTCATAGTTTTGATTTAAAACCAGCACTTTACCGTTCAGTATACTTCCGTTGCTGCTATAACTTTGATGCCCGTGGAAGACGAACCTCCTTTCTTTCTAATTGCTTAAAATTAACCATATTGTAAGGAATAATCAATTTAAAAGGCAGGGATTATATTAACCTCATTGCGCTTTCTTCTGTCCGATTTTTTAATATTTGCAGCCTGCAAATAATTACTAATTAGACTTCAGTTATCAGAGACCTTTAAACTTTTCCTGAGGTCCCCCATAAAACGGAGAGACTCCCGGTAACAGAGTGGCGTGTCGTTTTTCAGAATCTCTAATTAGAGACTTCTGAATAACCCTATCTTGTGAAAACCTCAGCAACAAAAAGCGCATTTCTGTTATGGATCCCGGCCTTCGCCGGGATGACAAACCTTCAAGGTATCATTTTTCAGAAGTCTAAAATTATTAATTATTAATTATTAATTATTAATTGTAAAAAAAAGCCCGCATGCATAAGCAGTACGGGCTTTTATCAAAGCATTACATTTCTTATTTGATGAGAGTCATTTTCTTTATATCGGAGAATGAACCCGATTCAAGTTTGTAGAAATAAACGCCGCTCGATAGCGATGATGCGTTGAAATCAACCGTGTATTCACCGGCATTCTTCGATTCGTTTACGAGTGTCGCCACTTCCTTGCCGAGTACGTCGTATATCTTAAGCGTCACGAATCCCTGTTTGGGTAACGCGTAGGAAATCTTTGTCACCGGGTTGAAAGGATTCGGATAGTTCTGACCGAGTTTGAAGGTTACCGGCGATGTGTTGTTGCCGATTCCCGTAACAGTGCCAGAGCATCCTGTGAACGCGTACAAGTAACCGCCGTTAGCGCCTTCCATTATGTTGAAGCAGGAGTCGGAAGCGGCATACCTGTATCCCGCTCTTCCCGGAGTGAATCCGTAACTCGCCGTTATTGGATTCAGTTGGAATATATTCAGGAAAGTTCCTTTGTTAAACGACCTTGAATAGAAATCAGACGTTGTGCTATGGTTAACCGAATAAGCTATCCTGAATGTATTAGAAACCCTGGGAATTGCTACTACATCCGTGTAAACCGTCGTGTCGGTAGCCCCGTTGACGTAACCGCTTGTCCATGTAGTGCCGTTGTTCGAAGTCCTCTGATAATAGGGGTCCCAGTCTGTCGCGTTGTACTGTCTTGTATAGCATAACATTAAATAAGTTGAATCAAGACCCGTCGCGGCGATTCTGGGTTTGTAGTTTACATTGGCTTCTGTAATCTGAGGAGTCCAGTAAGGCGCAGTCGCACCGTAATCTTTTGTGTACGCCATATAGAGATTATTGAAACCGAGACGGTAGAAATTACTTACGAGCACAAGAACGTCGGTAGTGACCGAATCGCTGTAAGCAATATCGTTATAAAGAATCGTAGAGTCCGCTACTCCGGACGCGTTCCACCAGAATGCTCCGCCGCCGCCGTTCTGGCTTCCGTAAGTGAGAGTCGGTGTCGCGACAAAAGGATTCGTAATTCTTACAAGTTTGCTCTTAAGATGATGAGTAGGAGTAATAAGTGAATCCTGAGTAAGTACCATGTAGATATAAGATGCAGATGTATAATTCGAGTTGTCGCTCGTTATTCTCGGATAAGTGTGTTTAACCGAAGCGGTAGTATTATACAGATACGAATAGAAAGATTCTGTTCCGTCGCTTTTTACTCTCGCGACAAACGAATAAGCAGTACTGCTGTAATCGAGGCCACCCGCGATGTAAACATAAGAAGCGGAGCCGTTGTCTATCGCTTCGATATCAAGTTCGTCCGCCCTGAAATGGACACCCGCGACCGAGTACCCGATTTTGTAAATAAGCGTCCAGGAAGCGCCGCCGTCAGCCGAGGTGAATATTTTTAATGTATCCGAACCGGTTGAATTATAAGCCGTTCCCGCTACATATATCCTGCCTGTGACTCTGTCAGTAGATGTCGCGACCGACCAAAGACCGTCAGTGCTTAATCTTGTAAAACCGTAGTCGTTAAGACTTCCGTTAATTTGCTGGTTCAATGTCTGGCCGACAAACTGAGGACCGTTGTAATTGGGACCGCTCTTTACAGCGCCCGTAAGATCATCAAGTTTGCTCCTCAACTCGGTTGCTTTGTTAACGTCGCCGGATTTTCTCGCTGTCCTGAGATCCTGAAGTAAAGCGTTGATTTTTGCCTGATCGACGTTCGACTGTACCTGCCCCCCCTGAGGACCGTTAAAAGGTGTGTCGTAAACTAACTGTGATTGTGTTTCCCTGAGATCCTTCTGCGCGTATGCCATGAATGGCAAAAGAAGAATCAACAGCAAAGCATGAATGGTGTGTTGCTTTCTCATAATTTGTTCTCCATTTATTTTATTTGTTTTAAGAAAAAAATTCAGTACAAATAAAATCGTAAATCCTCCTGTTGAGAACAAAACTGTGAATGCGAACTAAAAGTTCCTTAAATATGAATTTAACAAAACCTTAATTCAAAAAAGCGGTTATTTTAACGCATTAAGCACTTTACTGAAGAATTCCACCTCTTTGGTGAGCTCTTCAAGCGACTTATTATTAACGATTACAAAATCAGATTTCTCTATCTTAATTTTTTCATCAAGTTGGAATTTCATTATTTTTTCTATTTCTTTCCTGTTCGCGCCGTCTCTCATCATAATTCTCTGCAGCCTGTTCTTCTTGTTTGAATATACCATAATAGAATAATCAAGGTATTTGTGAAATGAAGTGTCGAAGACAAGCGCGGATTCTATCACAATCACGCGCTGTTTCAGAGTCTTTATGTGTTCCATAAGGGATTTAATAACCGTAGGATGGACTATCTCGTTTATCTTTTTGAAGTTCTTCTTGTTAGCGAACACCACCTCGCGGAGTTTAGCATGGCTTTTCCGAAGGCCTTAATAACTTTTCTTGCAAGGGTTTTATTCGTCTTATAAAGGTCTTTCGCCATAAGGTCGGCGAATATCACCTTGTACCCCTTCTTAGCGAGTATTCTGCAAACTTCGGATTTTCCCGAGCCGATTCCTCCGGTTATACCGACTAATATTTTGTCTTTGAATTTTATCCCCATACAATTTTAAATTGTTTCCGTTATATTAGAAAATTTATTTCGCATAAGCAATACTTCTGCGCTCTCTTATTACGTTTATTTTAATCTGTCCGGGATATTCCATCTCTTCCTGAATCTTATGCGCGATATCTTCCGCGAGCTGGTCCTGCAGAACGTCGCTTATCTTATCCTGCTCGACTATTACCCTCACCTCACGTCCCGCCTGAATGGCGTAAGTTTTCGACACACCTTCGAAGGACGTTGCGATGGCTTCAAGTTTCTCGAGTCTCTTCGAATAAGCCTCAACGGATTCCCTTCTCGCGCCCGGCCTTGCGCCGCTTATCGCGTCGGCAGCCTGCACGAGAACCGCGATTGGATGTTCCATCGGAATTTCATCGTGATGCGAGCCGATAGCGTTACAGACGATGGGATGCTCCTTGCACCTCTTCGATATGTCGTAACCAAGCAGCGCGTGCGGACCTTCTATGCTGCGGTCGACTGTTTTTCCGATGTCGTGGAAAAGTCCCGCCCTCTTCGCCATCACGGCGTCGAGTCCGAGTTCCGCGGCCATTATTCCCGCTATGTGTCCGACTTCGATTGAATGGTTGAGCACATTCTGCCCGTAACTTGAACGGTATTTCATTCTTCCTATCAGCGTGATGATATCCCTGTTCACGCCCTGAATTCCCATGTCTATGAGCGTCTGCTCGCCTACGCGAATTATTTCCTCGTTCAGTTCTTTCTCGACTTTCTGAACAACTTCTTCAATTCTCGCAGGGTGAATCCTTCCGTCGGCGATAAGCCTTTCCATCGATATCCTCGCAATTTCTCTCCTGAACGGATCGAAACCCGATATGATAATGGCTTCAGGCGTGTCGTCGACTATTATATCGACACCTGTGACGGCTTCGAAAGCCCGGATGTTTCTTCCCTCTTTCCCGATTATCCTACCCTTCAGTTCGTCCGACTGTATCTGAAGCACGCTGACAGTCGTTTCAACCGAATGGTCTACAGCCGACCTCTGTATCGCCTGAATTACGATATTCTTCGAAATCTTGTTTGCTTCAAGTTTGGTCTGTTCGCGGACTTCCTGAAGTTTTTGAGCCGACTCAAGTTTAACCTGATTCATAAGGCTTTCGAAAAGAATCTTCTTCGCTTCTTCTTCGCCCAGCCCTGAAATCCTCTGAAGTTTGACCTTCTGCTCTTCTATCAAGTGGTTCACTTCCGCTTCGAGTTCGTCAACCTTTTCTTTCTTTTCCGTGAATTCCTTTATCTTAAGAGTATAGTCGTTATGAGCCTGCTGGGCATTAGCCTCTTTAGTCGTAAGGTCGTTCTTAATCTTCTCAACATTTTCTTTTTCGTTGCGAACCTTTTTCTCGACCTCGCTGATTTCCCTGTCACGCGCCCTGCATTCTTCGTCAAATTTCTGTTTTCTCTTATAGAATTCGTCTTTTACTTCCAGTAATTTTTCCTTCTTAAGGTTCTGAGCCGTCTTCTCAGCGTCTATCTTGAAGTTACGCGCTCTCTTTTCAGCTTCCGATATTATTTCGGCCGATTTCGTTTCAGCGTCTTTCAGCATTTTTTTAACTACGTTATCGGCTCCGTCTATCTTGTTCTTGTTAATCTTAACCTGAATAAACCATCCGATGAAAAATGTTATTAGGCACAGACCTACCAGCATGGGAAGCAGTATGTATAATTCCATTTCCGGCATATTATTGTATATGTATAAGTTTACTGATTATTGTTAATTTAAGTTTAAATAAAAAAAAACCGCAAGTCAGCATCAAAGGTTATATAGGAACCTTTGTAAGCAAACAGTGGGGGGCGCCAAAGTGTCGCGGTCTTCCAACGCTGCTCTTTGTCCCGCCTCGACGGGAGAGCAAATCCGAAGATGAGGCCTGACCTAGCACTTGTGAGAGCTAACCTCCCGGCTTATAGAAATTTGATGGTTCTATATAATGTTTGATATATGGCTGGCTTGCGGTAAAAACCATTTATTATTTTAAAGAACTAAAGACTATTGTCTATTAATTTTGATATTTCGTCTATCTTTGAAATGTTTGACTTCAGTATATCATAGAACTCTCTCTGCGTATCCGCTCTCATGTCCTTTTCGCGGTAATAGGATTCCGCGATGTTAAGAGCCGATACGACCGCGACTGATTCCACGGACGTGTTGGGAGACTGAAAATTAATCCTCTGCATTATCTGGTCAACGTACTTCGCATACCTTTCCACTTCCGCGGGATTGTCTCCCAGCAGATTATAATCACTGTTGAATATTTTTACTTTAATTCCTGAAGTTTTCATTTTTTAATTTTGAATTTTACCAGCCATTTAATCTTCAAAATCTTGTACTTGATCTTCGTATTGTTCTAAATGAACGTCTATCCTTGATATCAGTTCTTTTAGTCTTGATCTTACAAACTCTTTATCTCTTATATTGGTTGTATTCTTCTCTGTACTCAATAACATATTTTTCAGGTCGGAAATTTCCTTTTCCTTGAAAAGTGTATCCGAATTTATCTTATTGAGTTGAAGTTTCAATTCCGTTATTTTATTGTTTAAATCCTTTATGCTCTCCTTCAACTGATGGTTTTCGTCATTCAGCCCGCGGTTCTTAGTTATCAACGCGTTTACTTTTTTCAGCATGTTATCAAGATTCAGGCTGAATACGCCCTGAAGCCTTATTAACTCTTCCCTGTTTATTTCGGGTTTGTTATCCATTTGTTGTTATGCCCTTAAAGTAACTCCGAGTTTTTTATTTAAATTCCTGACAATCTTGTCAACCATTCCGTTGACTTCCTCGTCAGTCAGCGTTTTTTCATCCGAACTGAATTCGAGCGAAAATGTCATGCTTTTCTTTCCGCTGCCGAGCTTCTTGTCGGCGTATATGTCAAAAAGCCTTACATCCTTGAGTTTGCTGCCCCCGGATTCAACTATCACTTTGTACATCTCATGATAAGTTGTTTTATCTCCGGAAACAACCGCTATATCCCTCTTTGCTGGCGGAAATTTTGAGATTTCTCCGTACTTGAAATCATTCTTCGAATCTTTGAACACTTCTTCAAGTTTCAGTTCCACTATGTATAACTCAGCGCCCGCGTCGAATTCATCGAAGGTTTTGTCATTAATCACCCAAACCTCTCCAAGCACCGAATTATTGAATTTTATTTCAAAGAAACGGTTCCCGTCCTCAGCATTATAGTAAATTAATTCATAATTTTCAATATTTAATTTAGCCAAGAACATGCCCAGTTCGCCTTTTATGTCGAAAAAGTCGAAATTGTCCTCTTTTACGTCGAATGAGCGTATGTCCTTTTTTCCGTACAAAGAAAAACACAAATGCGCGTCTTCCGTATATCTGCTTCCAGTATCGGCAAACACTCTTCCGAGTTCGAAGAGCCTCAGCGAAGCGTCCTTTCCGATTTCGTTGATATTGCCGAGAACAGTCGCCGCCATACCATACATCAGATTCACTCTCATCGCGTTCATGAGAACCGAATTGGGATTCTTTATACGGACGGGCTTTCCAGGAAACCTGCTTATTCTGCTTATATCCTGCTGCGAATACGAAATTATTTCATTGAACCCGCGCCCGATGAAATATTCTCTCGCGTCGTTCTGGAATTTTACGTACCTGTCCTGATAATCAATGTGCGCGGAAACATCCAGCCTGAATGTGTAATCATTCTCTATGTTCGCGTAACCGTACAGTCTCGCTATTTCCTCTATCAGGTCGATTTCCCTCTGTATGTCCTCCCTGCGGAATTCGGGAATACGGAAATACAGTTTCCCATCTTCCTCTTTCACAAGATTAATTTCAATTCTCTCAAGCATCTCAATCACTTTTTCCCTTGTGAGTGATATGCCTATAATCTGTTCGGCCCTTTCAACGCGAATCGGCACTGTGAGTTCGCCGAATTTTTCCGGATAGACATCTACGATTCCTTTCAGCGCTTCGCCTCCAGCCAGTTGAAGTACAAGCGACGCCGCTCTGTCCGATACGTACGGAATATTCGAGATATCCACGCCGCGCTCGAAACGCTGCGACGCGTCTGTCTGAAGACCGAGTTTCTTGGAATTCTTCCTTATGCATACGGGGTCGAAGTAAGCTACTTCTATGAGAACGTTCTTTGTCTTATCCGATATTTCCGATATTTCGCCTCCCATTATTCCCGCGATTCCGGAAGGACCTTCCGCGTCGCAGACCATGAGAGATTTATCGTTTAGAATTCTTTCTTTTGAATCAAGAGATACGAACTTGTCGCCTTCCTTCGCCGTTTTAACTATAATCTTTTTCCCTCTTATCTTGTCGTAATCAAACGCGTGCAGCGGCTGACCCGTTTCCATCATTACGAAATTCGTTATGTCGACAATGTTATTAATCGGACGCAGGCCGACGGCTGTCAGAGCCTTCTTGAGCCATTCCGGAGATTCTTTTATCGTTACGTTTTTAATAACTCTTCCTGTAAATCTCTTGCAGTATTCCCTGTTTTCGATTTCTATCTTAATGTAATCAGCCGATGATTCTTTTGATTCAGCGACAGGAGTTTCCGGCTGTTTAACTTTCAATCCGTAAATTCCCGCAATCTCCCGTGCCATTCCTGTTTGAGAAAACAGGTCTCCCCTGTTTGGAGTAACTCCTATTTCTATGAAATAATCGTTCGCGCCTAAATAATCGGCAAAATCAGTCCCGGGTATCGATTCAGGTTTAAGCACCATAATTCCGGAGTGGTCTTCTGACAATCCGAGTTCATCCTCGGCGCAAATCATGCCTTCGGAAAGTTCGCCTCTTAGTTTGCTCTTTTTAATTTCGAATCCGCCCTTGGGTATCAGCGCTCCGGCTTTTGCAACGCATACTTTCTGCCCTGCCGCGACGTTATGCGCGCCGCATACGATGCTCAACGTCCCGCCGCCTGTGTTTACCTTGCAAAGCGTCAGTTTATCCGCGTTAGGATGCTTCGAGGTTTCGAGAACTTCACCGACAACAAAATTTCTGTATTTATCCCTTTCGCTTTCGATGGATTCTATGTCAAGCCCTATACCGACCATATCTTTAAAAAGGTCTTCATAAGACTCAACTTTAAATCCCGGTATTAACGATTTTATCCAGTTTAAACTTATTCTCATAAAAATATAAAAAATGAATATAAACAATTACTTAACCACATTAAATATAAAATTAATTACGGGTTGAAACGTTTTTAAGCAAGGTTCAGGAATTAAGTGATAGGTATTAGGAATTTAACTTCTGAATTTATGTAATCGTATCCGAAAGTCTCTCCTTTTAACAGTGGACTCTCGGTTAGGCTATCCGATATCATTTTTTCAGAAGTTTCTAAATTGACTTCCGGAAAACAATAAAATCCAGCTTTATCATCGGGTGAACCCGCGGGGCGGGCGGCTCTTAATCGCCGGGATTCATATCAGAAATACGTTTTTTGGCTTTGCATTTTTTCGCAAAAAGAGTATTTCAGCAGTCCATATCTTTAATTGGGAAATTTCTTATTGTTTTCGTGCTTTGCATCTTTGAGGTGAATAATGACTTTATTCAGAGGTACAATTTTCCCGAATGTGTTTTTACAAATAAAAAAAGGCTGTCCTTTTCAGGACAGCCTTCATTTGAAAAATAAAAATCTTATTTCCTGAACAGGTTATCAATGTTGTAGTTTACACCAGCGTAAATCTGAATCGCTCCGAGATTTCTCGCGCTGTGAATACCGTATGCCTTATCGTTCAGACCATATTCCTTCGCTCCAAGGTTGGTCATAATCGTATCCTTGCCGATAAGGTTGAACATTTGATATTTCGCGCCGACTACAAAAGAAACGTTCGGCATCGCGAGCATTTCGAATCCGATACCGCCGTTCATTCCGAATCTTGTCGCGCCTTTCATTCCCCAACTGTCAACCGCGTCGTAAATGTTCGTGATATCCGTGCTGCCCGTAATGAAATTCGCCGTGAATTCGGCTCCGACAAAAGGAATGAACCATCCTTTAAGGGGCAGTCTGTATTCAAGACCCAGGCCTGCTTCTACGTTGCTTACGCTGAACTTGATGTTCTTTGTTGCCAGATCAGGGTTATCTACACTGTTGTTGAATTTATTATACACAACTGACAGTGTAACGCCAATCGAATTTTTCTTATCAAAATAATACTTGCCGACGCCGCCAACGTTGAATCCGGCTTTAGTGAAATACTTTTCAGGGTCAGTTCCTATATCGTCAGGATAAACTCCCTTTAACTCACCCATTGGCATTGAGTATCCGCCGATGACGTTTAGTTTTACTTTCTGCGCGTGTACGTTGCCGAAACTGAATGCCATTGCCGCTAAGACAAGGAGTATAAATACTTTCTTCATTTTGATGACCTCCGTTTAATTAAATAATGTTTTGTATAATTTAAATTATTCTTTTTTAAATATTCAATATATATTTACCGATGTATTACTCTCACATTCCCGCTGTTTTATCCGCTGTTTCATGCTGTAAGACGCGCGTGAAAAAACTCTTTCAAATTTATAATTAAAATCTGAAAATAAATATAAACAAATATTTACCTACATTAAATATACTTTTTTTCATATCCTGCGGCGGGTATAATAAAAAAAGGGCTGCCCTTTTCAGGACAGCCCTTTGTATTAATGTAAAATTAATTTTTAAAAGAATACACCGAATCCGACCATCACGTTAATATTGTTCGTGCCGTTTCTGTCGTTTGAACCGCTCGGGTTTCTCGTTAACTGGTTGTAATTGATTCCCAATTTCAGATTTACGTGCGGAACAAGATTCGCTTTCACGCCGCCTTCAACGCCCCATGCAAGCCCGCTTAATGACGTGCCGCTCTGAGAGAATCCAGTGTAACCAATCTGTCCCTGAATGTACGGATAAAACATGCTGTGCGTTTTAAAGTTATACGCCGGAACAAGATAAAGCGTATAATCTGTCATCGCGTCAAAACCGGAATATTTTGTAGAGGTCAGCTGAACCGATGCCCCTATTTCAAATCCCGACGCCACAAAATAACTTGCGGACGGCGCGAAGATAATAACCGAACTTGCGTCTCCCGTAACACCGTTTACTACGGGTGTGCTGCTTGTGAATCCGATTGTACCGCCTACATCCCACTGTCCCTTCCAGGCATACTTGTCAACCTGCTGGGCATAACCTGCTATCGCAGTTGTAAGAAATACTGCAATGATAAGTAAAGTAATTTTTTTCATTTTCCGACCTCCGTTTAATTTTAAAATAGCTTTGTAATAAATAATTAATAATTTTTTAACAATCAATACCAAAAACAAGTTTTTTTAAAATTTATCCCGTTGTTTTTTCAATAATTACATATATGATATAAAGTGTTTTATTAGATGTCAGGCAAATTTATCATAAAAATCATGCTATTGGCAGGATGAAAGTATAAAAAAAACCTGCGCTTAAAAGCGCAGGTTTTTATATTATAAAAACTTAACGGTTAAGTCCTAATTGGAATCCTGTTTTGTTTCTTCTTTCTTGGGTTCCTTCTTGAAGGTTCCTTCCTGCTTATCTTCCCTCTTGTATTCCCTGCCTTTTTTCTCGGGCTCTTTTGTTTCAGGTTCGTACTTTTTAGGCGGAGTGTAAGTGCTGCCGTTGTTAGTACTCGGAGTATAATTTCTCGGTGCTGTATTTACAACTCTGTTCCTTCTCGAGGTTCTTCTGTTTCTTTTGTTCTTCTTGCTTTTTCTGTTGCTCTTCTTGTTTCCCTTTTTGTTGCCTTTCTTTCCTGACTTCTTTGTCGTCTTGCCGGTCTTCTTTGTGTTCTTCTTTCCGGTTTTCTTTGTAGTCTTTCCTGTTTTCTTTGTGTTCTTTCCGGTTTTCTTTGTGTTCTTTTTACCCGACTTCTTTGTTGTCTTGCCCGTTTTCTTTCCGGTATTTTTCTTTGTAGTTTTCTTCTTACCGGAAGATTTTTTCTTCTTGGTGTTTTTGTTCTTCTTGCTTTTCTTCTTCTGCTGCTTAGAAGTCTGTTCAGTCGGCGAGTTTGAACCTTCGTTCACAAACGTATAACCAAACACACCACTAAATGTGAAAGCAAATAAAACGGTAATCACCAATACTCGTAATTTGTCCATTTTTCGACCTTTCTTAAAATTTATATAACGCACAATATTATGACTTACGCCATAAAAAAACAATTCATTTCAGCATGGTTCCGCCGCGAATGTGATTTGTCTTAAATTCATAAGGAATATCCTTGAATGCCTTTCTTAATTTCGCGATTTTTGTATATATGTTTGTATTTTAACTACCTCATAATGAACAGAATCGACAAGCACCCGGTATTAAAAACCAGCCAGGACAGAAAGCAGGTAAAGTTTCTCTTCAACGGTGAAAGCATGCAGGGTTTCGAGAACGAACCCGTTTCATCGGCCTTAATC
>JAJTBN010000222.1 GCA_021286895.1 Bacteroidota bacterium
ATCGAATATCGCCCTGCCGAGAATCTCGTTGGAGAAACCCTCCTTTTTTCCGATTTCATTCAGTTTAGAATATAACGCTCTGAAACTTCCGCCTTTCATCTTTTCGTACGCGTCTCTTTTTTCTTTTACTATCGCCGCTATATTGTCCCATACTTTTCCGTACTTCTCTTTAAGTTTCGGGTTCGCGTCTACTGCCGCCCTGAACTTCTTTTCGAAATCTCTTTTTCTCTGCATAAGCACGAGGTCGTTAAGGCCTTTTACTGTGCCTTTATATACCTTCTGGCTGTTCGTGTATTCGAATAATGTGTTGTTGAGTTCTTTTTCCTTATCGGGATTCTTCACTATTTCTCTCCTAAGACTGTCAACAAAATTGTTGATGTAATTAAGAATGAGCGGATAAGAAATATCCCTGTTGTATTCCAATTGCGCCATCGTGAGCAGTCTCGATGTCGAACCGGGATTTCCTACTACAAAAATAGGCTCGCCGGGAGCCGCGCCGTCGCTGCTCCACCTGAAGAAGTTGTCGACTTTAAGCGGCCTGCCTGTATCGTCATAAACTCTGAAGAATGTGCAGTCAAGATTGTACCTCGGATACGTGAAGTTGTCCGGGTCGCCGCCAAAGAAACCCGCCTGGTCTTCCGGAGCGAATACAAGTCTGACGTCATTGTATCTTCTGTAGATGTAAGCCGAATATACACCGCCGTTGTAAAGAGTAACCACCTGGCAAATCTTTGTTTTGCCTTCGGTGAATTTCTTTTCAATTCCTGATACCGCCTGAAACTTGAAATCGTCTTTTTCCTCGGCGTCTTTGCCTTTATCGATTGCCGACTGTACTTCCTTGGTCACGTCGATAATCTGCACTAACTGATCGACGAATAAACCCGGGACTTTTCTTTCGTCCTCGAGTTTAGCCGCGATAAATCCGTCCTGATGAAGGTCTTCGCCTTCTTTCTGGACCTGCGAAACCGACTCGCGGCCGCAGTGATGGTTGGTCATAACAAGACCGTCCTCGGATACGAACGAGGCCGAGCAGTAATCGGCGAACCTTAACGCCGACATCCTTACCTTGTCAAGCCAGTCCTGTGAAGGCCTGAAGCCGTATTCCGACTGGAAATAATCGAGCGGCGGGAAGTCGAACGTCCACATCTTGCCGTTGTCAAACTTATGCGCTTTTACAGTGTCTAAATTGACGCCTGCCTGCGAATAGACAAGAACCGGAGTCAATACGACGAAAAGCACTAAAATTAGTTTTTTGAGACTGTTCATAAAGTTGTTATTGTTGATTAAATAAGTTTTGAATATTGTCGAAATTGTTGAATAATATGAAAGATTGCTATATTTAAATACTATTTCAACATATAAAAATATACGGGAATCCCATGTTTTTGTTGGGCTATTATTTTATTTATTGAGTTTCAAACACGGGTCAGAAAACGCGGCTTAAAAGCAAAATCAAATATCAAAAATCATCCGCCGAGGCGGATTATATTTACTTCTTGATATAAAAAAAGCGGAGACTAAGTCTCCGCTCCCTTCGAGGTCTCATCGGCAGATAGAGACCTCTGATGCATGCAAATATATATTAAAATATTTAATTCGCAAATGTACCTTTTAGAGTACACCGCTTAAATTTCACTTGAATTTAATCCAGCGACCGTCTTAAAAACGCCGGAGGATTCGCTTCGTCAAGATTGAACGAATCAAGTCCGTATTTGTCAAGTTTGTTTTCCTTCTTCGTAACCTGCTTATCGCTCAAGTCCTCGTTCACCAGCGATTTCGGATAACGCCTGTATATCGAGGGAGTATCAAACTCTTTCAGTTTCTCCGTCGTCGTTGGCAGAGAAGTGATTCTCCCAGTAGAACCAAGCAAATCCGAATTCGCCGCCGCCGCGTGCTCGTCTGTCTCTTCAACGCCTGCCGCTTCTTCCTTCTTGAATCCCGTAGCGATAACGGTTACCATCACCTGGTCGTCCATTTCCTTATCGTCAACAATACCGAATATGTAATTCGCTTTTTCGCCGACCGACTCGTAAACGAAATCGTTTATCTTGTTTATTTCATCGAACATGATGTTGCCGTTCGAAGCGATGTTCACAAGCACGTTCTTCGCGCCCTCGATGTTTATATCTTCCAGAATAGGGTTTGAAAGCGCGTCTGATACAGCTTTGATTGCCCTATCTTCGCCGGTCGCAATTCCGGTTCCTATCATAGCGTCGCCCGTCGCGCGCATCGTCGTCCTTACGTCCGCGAAGTCAACGTTGATTTCGCCGGTCTTAGTGATTATCTGCGAAATCCCCTTGGTCGCGTTGTAAAGTACCTTATTCGCCATAGCAAACGCCTGATTCTTCGAGCAGTCGCGCGGCATTAGTTCAACAATCCTCTGATTGGGAATCACAATCAGGCTGTCAACTTCTCTTTTCAGTTTGTCAATTCCGTTCTCGGCAAGTATCATCCTCGGCCTCGCTTCAAAGTTGAAAGGCTTTGTAACGATAGCGACCACAAGCGCGTCAATGCTTTTGGCTACGTGCGCTACTACAGGCGATGCGCCCGTTCCGGTTCCGCCCCCCATACCCGCTGTTATGAAAACCATGTCGCTGCCCGCTAAAGCTCTCGCGAGCTCCTCACGGCTTTCTTCCGCCGACTTTTCGCCTACGTCATTGTTCATTCCCGTTCCGAGGCCTTTCGTAACGCTCTTGCCTATCTGTATCTTGATGTCAGCCTTGCTGATTTCAAGAGCCTGTAAATCTGTATTTACAGCGATGAATTCGACGCCTTCAATTCCTTTGTCCACCATGGAGTTGATGATGTTACCGCCGCCTCCGCCTACGCCGACGACCTTGATCTTGGCACCGCTTGTTTCGTTTGGCAATAATTGAATTGGCATTTCTTTACCCTTTCCGGTTAGTTTTGTAATATTTATTAAATTTTAAATTCATTTTAAAGTTCGTCAAACCAAGTTTTGATTTTCGAGAATAATCCCTTTGCCGTTAATTGGCTTCTCTTCTTCGACCCGCCTGAAGACTTGCCCATAACCTCGACTCCGGCATTCATGTTCTTTATCCTGTGCAATATTAACCCCACTCCGGTCGCGTATATCGGGCTTTCCACTTCCTTAATCAAACCGCCCGTTAAACCTGTCGGAATGCCGAGGTTTACTTCCATACCGAGAATCTCTTCGGCTAATTCTTTCGTTCCCTTAATCAGCGAACCTCCGCCTGTTATCACTACGCCGGCATGCAGTTCGTTCTGTATCTGCGAATTTCTTATTTCAATCGCCGCTAATTCGAATATATCCTGCATCCTCGCCTGAATTATCCTTGCAAGAATGCTTTTCTTTGTCTTCTTCGGCGCTTTCCTGTTTATCGAATCGACCGCTATCTCATCGTCGTTCAGTATTTCCGAAAGCAGCGCGTATCCGTATTCTCTCTTTATCCTCTCTGCTTCTTCTTCCGAAATACCGAGGGCTTCAACTATATCACTCGTCACAAGGCTTCCCGCTATTCCGATTCCTGCCGTATATTTCAATACGCCTTTCTTGAATACCGCCAGGTCAGTAGTGCCTCCGCCGATGTCTATCATCGCAACGCCGACTTTCTTTTCAGTATCATCAAGCACCGAATGCGACGATGCTATCGGCTCAAGTACTATGTCGTCAATCTCGACATCGCAGCTTCTAACGCATTTCGAAAGGTCGTCAATCGACGATACAAGACACGTGATGATGTTCACCTTAGCCTCAAGCCTTACGCCGAACATTCCGACAGGCGATTCGTAAATTCCGTCCTTCCCGTCGATGTTGTATTCCTGAGGAATCACCGCGATAATCTGCGTGTCGCTCGGAATTCTTATCAGGCTCGCCTGTTCCATCAGACGCTTTATGTCCTCTTCCTGTATGACCCTGTCAGGGTTGTTTATACCAATCGTACTCGATGACTGTATGCATCTTATGTGATGCCCCGCTATACCTACAGACACAGACTTTATCTCTACTCCCGAGTTCAGTTCCGCTTCCGAGAGCGCTTCTTTAATCGAATCTATTGTCTTTTGAGGATTCACAACGATTCCTCTGTGCAGGCCCTTCGAAGGCGCTTTGCCTATGCCAATTATATTTATGTTGTTGTTGTCTTTTCTCTGGGCAACGATAGCGCAAATTTTTGTAGTACCTACATCCAGTCCAACTATTATATCATCTTCCGTGTCTTTGAACTTTTTGCTTTTCATGTTTATTAATTTAATTTTGCGATTATCTGGTTTGAAAATCTTAAATCGACATACTCGCATCTCAGGTTGTTTCTTATTATCTCGTCGTCTATGAATTTCTTGAACACTCCGAGTTTGGCTCTGTAAACTTCGTTCGCTTCACTTTCATTCTTTACCTTCGGAAAATAAAATACTGTCGGCCTGTCGTTCGAATAAACAGTCAGTTTCGCCGTGTCGCTCATGTTTATCTCCGAAATCTGATTCTGTATGTACTTTCCTTTCGCGTACGCCGATTTTATGAAGTTCACAGCTATATCAATGTCGCTCCTGTAATTCGGACTGTTTTCGTTAACCCCGTTAATCACAGGCAGGTCAAACACTTTTTCGAAATTCATTATCGAAAATATTTCCCTGTCTTCGTCTATCAGGTTCAGTTCCGTGTTCTTTACCAGTACGGCTATAGGCTTCTTTTCGACTATGTCAATGACAAGTTCCGAAGGCGGCTCTTTGCTCACGACCACCCTCT
>JAJTBN010000223.1 GCA_021286895.1 Bacteroidota bacterium
ATCTAAACATTCATCCGAACATAAGAGTTTTTCAGAAGTCTCTAATTACTAATTAATAATTACTAATTACTAATTGCAAAAATGCACATTTTTTTAAATATCAATTGCAGGGCGCAACTGTTATATTTATTTACCCTCAATTAAATAATTATTGTATAGGTATGTCTAAATCATTAACACTGGTATTAACTTTATTATGTATTATGGCAATTAATTCCCGTACGGCTCTAAGTCAGGTAAAAGACTACTCGACAACCGATAGAAAGGATATTCCTGTCGAGTATACATGGAAGATAGAAGACCTGTATGCGGCAAAGAGCGATTGGTCAGCCGACAAGGAAATCGTAGTTAACCTGATTTCGCAGATAGACGGAAAAGCAAAGACATGGACTTCCTCAGCGAAGGACATGCTTGAAATGCTGGACATCATAAACACAATCAACATCAAATCAGCAAGACTTTCCGGCTACGTCTCTCATCAGGCGGCAGCCGATATGAGCAACACGGAGTATCAGAAAATGGAAGGAGAACTTCAATCGATTTTCGTGAACTTCTACACCAAACTCGCTTTTATAAATCCTGACGTTCTCGCGCTTGGCAAAGAAAAGTTCGAGCAGTATCTTACCGAGGAACCGAAACTGAACGATTACAAGTTTCTCGCCGAAGACATTCTCAGAAGCAAGGACCATGTGCTTCCCGAAGACAAGCAGAAAATTGTTTCTCTGACAGGACTTTTCACCGATGTGCCGTCAAAGACATCGAAGATGCTGAACGACGTAGAACTTCCATCGATAACCGTCAACATAAGAGGCGAGCAGGTGGAACTGAACTACGCGAACTACGTAAGGTTCCGCGGCGACAAGGACCCCGCGGTGCGCAGCATGGTAATGAGAGAATTCTGGAAGTACGGAAAGAAATTCGAGAACACTCTCGCTATACTTCAGGACGGAGCGATAAAGACTCATCTTTACAACGCGAAGGTAAAGGGTTTTGACAATTGTCTTGAAGCGAGACTTTTCGATGACAACATTCCGGTTGAAGTATACAACCAACTGGTAACGAGCGTTAAGGAAAACTTAGAACCGCTTCACAGATACCTGAAACTGAAACAAAGGCTTCTAAAACTCGACAAATACAGATACGACGACATATACGCGTCGGCGATACCTTCTGTGGACAAGTCATTCACGCTTGAAGAGAGCAGGAAATACATAACCGAATCCCTGAAACCTCTCGGAAAAGAATATATCGAAGCGCTTAATCTCGCGTTCGATAACAGATGGATGGACATCTATCCGAACAAAGGCAAGGAAAGCGGAGCGTATTCAGGCGGAGTGTACGGAGTTCATCCTTACATAAAACTCAACTACAACGGAAAGTACGACGCGGTATCGACTATGGCGCATGAACTCGGACACTCGATGCATTCATTTTTCTCTGACAAGTATCAGCCGTTCCCAACATCGGGTTACACGACATTCATCGCTGAAATAGCGTCGACGTTCAACGAGAACATGCTGATGCAGTATCTTTTGAAGAACGAAAAGGACGACATGTTCAAACTGTTCATTCTTGATTCATATCTTGATCAGGTGCGCGGTACGCTTTACAGGCAGGCGCTGTTTTCAGATTTCGAACTCGCGATGCACAAGAGAGTAGAGGAAGGCAATTCGCTGACATCGGACTGGCTTGACAGCAAGTACCTTGAACTTACGAGACTTTATTACGGACACGACAAAGGCGTATGCCAGGTAGACGATTACATTGAGGTTGAATGGAGCAAGATTCCGCACTTCTACTACAACTTCTACGTGTTCCAGTACAGCACGGGAATAATCTCGTCTATGGCGCTCGCGGAAATGGTTTCGAACGGAACCGAAAAAGAGCGCGACGCTTATCTTACGCTTCTCAAATCGGGCGGCAGCGATTACGCGGTCGAACTTCTCAAGAAAGCGGGCGTTGACATGACGACGAAGGAGCCGTACCACAAAGCGTTCAAGAGATTCGGCGACCTCGTTACAGAGATGGAAAAAATAATGGAAAGACTCAACATAAAGTAAACCCCAATTTATTAATAAATATTAAAATAGGAGTAATCTCATGGGTATGACAATAGTCGAGAAAATTCTTGCGAAGGCTGCAGGAAAGGCGTCGGTAAAGCCCGGCGACGTTCTCGAACCCGAAGTAAACGTTGCTATGTCACACGAAAACGCGGCATTGGTTATAAACCAGTTCAGCGAAGTTTTCCAGGGCACGGGCATCGAGCCGAAAGTATGGGACCCCTCGCGTATAGCGATTATATTCGACCACAGGGTACCTGCGGAAAGTTCGAAGACCGCGACCAACCAGAAGAAAATCAGAACATTCGTAAAGGCAAACGGAATCTCTAAATTCCACGACATCCGTTCGGACGAAGGCGGCATCTGTCATCAGATTCTCGCCGAGTACGGATACATCAGGCCGGGATACGTTGTAGTCGGCACTGACAGCCACACGACGACGCACGGCGCGTTCGGCGCGTTCTCGTTCGGAATAGGCGCGACAGAGATGGCGAGCGTATGGTCGCTCGGCACGATTCTGAACGTCGAAGTTCCCGAAACGATTAAAGTTGTGGTGAACGGCAAATTCAAATCAAACGTATATCCGAAGGATTTAATTCTTCATCTCATCGGAAAAATTTCCGCGCAGGGCGCGAACTTCAAGGTAATAGAATTCCACGGCGAGGCAATAAGGAACATGCCTATGTCGGGAAGGCTGGTGCTCTGCAACATGTCGGTCGAAGCGGGCGCGACATCGGGCATAGTTCCGGGCGACGAAGAAACCGCGCGTTACCTTAAGGAAGCGGGCGTGAAGGACAAGATAGAGAACGTTCTTCCCGACGCGGACGCGAAATACTGTCAGGTGATTGAAATCGACGCGAACACGCTGGAGCCGCAGATAGCGCTTCCGCATACTGTCGATAACGTAAAGCCGATAAGCAAGGTTGACAAGGTAAAGATTGACCAGATAGTAATCGGTTCATGCACGAACGGAAGGCTTGACGACCTTGAAATAGCGGCAAGCATACTGAAGGGCAAGAAAGTGGCGGAAGACACGAGGATGCTTATCTTCCCCGCATCGTGGAGCATATACAAGAAAGCGATGAAGCAGGGACTTCTTGAAATCTTCTCCGATTCAGGAGCGATTATAATGAACCCCGGCTGCGGATGCTGTCTGGGCGTACATCAGGGCGCATTAGGCGACGGCGAAGTGGCGCTTTCAACAACAAACAGAAATTTCAAAGGCAGAATGGGCAATCCCAAAGGCGATGTTTATCTCTGCTCGCCCGCGACCGCGGCAACGAGCGCTATAACGGGATACATCACAAGCCCCGAGAAAGGAGTCAATTAAAATGTCTAAAGTAGTATATATATTCGGCGACGATATTTCCACGGACGCGATTTATCCGGGAAGGTATATGGCGACGGTTCTTCCGACGGAAACACCGCAGTTCTGTTTCGCGGATTACACCGAACTCAACAAGAAACTCGTATCGAAGGAATACCCCGCGGGAAGCGTATTAATAGGCGGCAACAACTTCGGATGCGGTTCATCGCGCGAGCAGGCGGCATCGACGTTACTCGGACACGGGTTAATCGTTATCGCTAAGAACTACGCGAGAATATTCCTGCAGAACTCAATCAACCTCGGACTCAACCTCATCACATGCCCCGACATTGAAGCGGAAATGGGGGATGAAATAGAGTTAAAGGGCGACAAGGTCATAAATAAAACCAAAGGAAAAGAATTCTCAACGATTCCCCTTCCCGCGGCGAGAATGGCGATAGTCGAAGCAGGCGGGCTGATACCGTATACCAGAAAAAAGGTTATTGAAAAATACAAGTAGTCAATTAGTAATTAGTAATTAATAATTAGTAATTGAGAAAAAATTAATATCATATATTTCATTGAAAGCCCGGAGATATCCGGGCTTTTTTATTTTTGCGACAACATACCGCTTTTAAGAAACAAATCAAATATCAAATATTAAAAATCAAAAATACATATCAAAAATCAAATATTCTTAGAGCAAGCTTATAAATTAAACTGTATGCTCAACTGAGTTTATTTTCTTCGGAATTTGCGATAATTCGCGGCAGATTTCCCCCTATTCACATTTTTAATTTGTATTTTTGATAATTGATATTTAACTTTTCATATAAGTAAAACCATCCGCTATGAAAAGTGTAATTTTTATAATAATGATTCTCGCACCGTCATTTCTATTCGCGCAGTCGCCGTACACAAGCCTGAGGTTTACGCTTGAAGAACTTATGTATTCCGGCGATACATGTAAGAGTGTTTTCAACGTGTCGATAAGCAAGTACGTTCCGGCGACGGGCGAAAGGAAAATCAATCCGTTGAAGCACGACACGACGAAATACGACTGGAGCAACTTCAAATATAAAAAAGACATCGACTTCGGCAAGGCTGTATGCTACGAAACGTCGAAAGAGACTTACGTTATGGATGTTTCGGTGGGCAACCAGTACTATATTTTCGACAACGCTATAGAGATAAACATCAAGAGGCACAAATGCGGAGAGTGGGAGGAAATGAACATTGTTTTTCCGGTGACGCTGAGTTCGTTTGTGACTTATATCAATCTCGGTACAGTTTACTTCCGCGCGGGCGACTACTGGCTGCCGGAGGATATGAAGTACGAAGTGAAGGGAAAGGAACTG
>JAJTBN010000224.1 GCA_021286895.1 Bacteroidota bacterium
TGTTCCTTAATAACCAAGTGCTGCCGCCGTTGGTCGTCTTGTAAACTCTCGCTACGCCGCCTGATGCGTCGCATGCTACCCAGATTACATTGGCGTCTACAGCGTAAATTGTGTTAATCGGAGGATTCGGTGACGGTAACGCGCTGACGTATGTCCATGTCTGACCGTAACTGATTCCCGCGATGAGTAATAATAAAACTGTTAAGATTTTTTTCATTTCTAATCTCCGGAAATTTAGTTTATTAAAATTGATATAGTTCAGTAAAAATATACATATCTTACTTTATTGTAAATAGTAAAGTTAATGAAATTTTACACTTGCCGTTATGCGGATTTTGGCTATTTTTGTGCATGTCTTACGTTTATCTCGGTACAACTTTTAATCCGGACTCGCTTACTTTTAACGATGTCCTTTATGCATATTCCCATGGCTATTTCCCCATGGGCGATGAAGACGGCACTATTAACTGGTTCGACCATGCACCGCGGTCAATTGTTCCGCTTACGGAAAATGGACTGAAAATCTCCCGTTCGCTCAGACAAGTAATAAAAAATTCTCAATTTGAACTGAAAATTGACAAAGATTTCAGCGCTGTTATTAAAAACTGCGCAGGCTCCCATGGCGACGTTTGGATTACTCCCGAGATGATTTCACTGTACCTCGAACTCCATAATAAAGGATTCGCTCATTCCGTTGAGGCGTACCTTGACGGCAAACTCGCGGGAGGTCTTTACGGCGTCGCGCTCAAATCCGCCTTCTTCGGCGAGTCCATGTTCTTCAAAGTCCCGAACGCCTCAAAAGTCTGCGTCGTATTCCTTCATAAACTCCTTAGAAAAAATAATTTCACGCTCTTCGACATACAGATGTCCACTCCGCTTTTCAAATCATTCGGCGCAATAGAGATTTCTACCGATAAATACAGCCAAATGCTGAAAGATGCCCTTCGAAAAGAGGCGATTTTCGTCTAATTTCCGGGTTTTCTGTCAATTTGCCTGTCTGACGAAGCTTTTATTATTACTGATTTTGCTTTCGTCATCAAGAATGACACTATCGTCACAGGTGTTGAAATTTCCGTTACATCTGACACGTCTCCCGTCTCTCTGTCCGTAATCCCATCACGGATGACCGGAACCATGTCCCCGGTAACGAGGCTTCTGTCACCGCTGAAAACATTTTCATTACTGCAAACAATATTTATATCATATATAACGAAACTCAAATCAGTGAGAACGAATCCATCGTCAGCAATAATGAAATGCGTTTCCGCGAGAGTGAAACCCGTTTCAGCAATTTCAAAGGCCGGTTCAACCGTGAAGTACAATAATTCCAAAATAAAAAAGACTAAATCACGCTGAACAATACATAATTAATCACGTTTAATCTGCCGAATAACTTGTTCCCGGCTGCAAATCGAAAATGGATTTTAACTGTTATTAGTATTTAATATTTTAACAAAAGGAGAATTTTATTGATAGAAACTAAACAAGAACTCGAAAAAGCTGTTCTCGTATATTTTTCGCTTAAAGAAGGAAAAAGCACCTTCGGTCATACTCAGGCGCTCGACGAACTTAAATCACTCGCCGAAACCGCCGGAGCCGAAGTCGTTAAATCCTATTACCAGTTCAGCGATAATTTCGATTCACGTACAATGATAGGCAGAGGAAAAGTCACGGAAATTGCCGAATTCGTCGAAGCGAATTCCGTGTCGCTCGTTATTTTCGAAAACGAACTTTCATACACACAGCTCCGCAACCTCGAAAACGAAATCAAGTGTAAGATTCTCGATAAATCAAATCTTATTCTGGATATCTTCGCGGGCAACGCCCGCACCGCGCAGGCGAAACTGCAGGTCGAACTCGCGCAGCTTGAATACTCGCTTCCGCGCCTCACGCGCCAGTGGACGCACCTCTCCAAACAGTACGGAGGCATCGGCACGAAAGGTCCCGGCGAAACTCAGATTGAAACCGACCGCCGCCTTATTAAAAAACGCATCTCCGTTCTTAAGGAAAAACTCAACAAGATAAATATACAACGCGCGACTCAGGCGTTCGAAAGAAAAAATTTCTTCCGCCTCTCGCTCGTCGGATATACGAACGTCGGAAAATCAACTTTGCTCAATCTTCTTACTGACTCCGATGTTTACGTAGAGGATAAACTTTTTGCGACTCTCGATACATCCACACGGGTTCTCGGCATAAAGAAATTCGACGACGAGGAAATAATTTCGAGATTCCCGAAAAAAGTCCTCATTTCAGATACAGTCGGCTTTATCAAGAATCTTCCGCATAATCTAATCGAATCTTTTAAATCGACACTCTCCGAAGTCGTGGAATCCGACGTTCTCCTCCATGTTATCGATGTCTCAAACCCGAACTTTGAAGAGCAAATGTCCGTTGTAAAAGATACGCTCGACGAAATCGGCGTGAAGCATAACCGAGTTATCGAAGTGTACAATAAGGTCGACAGCCTGAAGAACAAGGATATCATTTCGGGACTCAGGGTTAAACATAAAGACGCGGTCTTCATCTCCGCGCGCAAAGGCATGAACATCTCAGCGCTTCTTAGAAAGATAAAAGACGCGCTTACTTCCGAAGACGCTGAAACGGTCATCAGGCTGAAACCCCATGATTATAAAGGTCTCAGCGAGATTTATAAAAAGACAGAAGTAAAAGAAGTGAAATACATGAAAACAGGAATCAAAGTAAGAATAAAAACAAACAATACGAATTTAGAATATCTTGAAAGAAAAAACTAAACCATGAGCAACTCAGAATACAAAGGCGCAGATTATTACCTCCTCGACGACATATTCACCGACGAGGAAAAAGCGATTCGCGATACCGTCAGGGATTTCGTTTCGAACGAAGTCGTTCCGGTAATAGAAAAATACAATCAGGAAATGAAATTTCCGAAGCATCTCATTCCGAAAATGGGCGAACTCGGGCTCTTCGGTCCCACTCTTCCTCCCGAATACGGCGGAATGGGCATAAACAACATCGCCTACGGACTTATCATGCAGGAACTCGAACGCGGCGACAGCGGAATACGCAGTTTCGCCTCCGTCCAGTCGGGACTCGTGATGTACCCCATCTATACTTTCGGCAGCGAAGAACAGAAGAAATTCTGGCTGCCTAAACTCGCTTCCGCCGAAAAAATCGGATGCTTCGGTCTGACAGAACCCGATTTCGGCAGTAACCCAGGCGGCATGATTACAAAAGCCGAGAAAGTCCGGGACGGATACCTGCTTAACGGAGCCAAGATGTGGATTACGAACGGAACTATCGCAGACGTCGCTGTCGTCTGGGCGAAACTCGACGGAAGAGTCCGCGGTTTCCTCGTTGAAAAAGGCACGAAAGGTTTTTCCGCGCCCGAAACGAAAGGCAAACTCTCGCTCCGCGCTTCCGTGACGTCAGAACTCGTCTTCGAAGACTGCCTGATTCCCGAAGAAAATATTCTGCCTAACAGCGGCGGACTGAAATCACCGCTCATGTGCCTTACTCAGGCGCGATACGGAATAGCATGGGGCGTCATCGGACTTGCTATGCAGTGCTATCACACAGCGCTCGATTATTCGCTCTCGAGAATTCAGTTCGGCAAACCTATAGCGTCCTTCCAGATTACTCAGGAAAAACTCGCATACATGATTACTGAAATCACAAAAGCGCAGCTTCTGAACTACCGCCTCGCGCAAATGAAGGATAACGGAACGATGAGACCTCAGCACGTCTCAATGGCGAAAAGAAATAACTGCGAAATAGCCAAGAACATCGCTTCGATGGCGCGCGAAATGCTCGGCGCCAACGGTATTCTCGACGAATACCCAATAATGAGGCACCTTAACAATATCGAATCCGTTAAAACTTACGAAGGCACGCACGAAATGCATACGCTGATACTCGGCGAAGATGTAACAGGAATTTCTGCGTTTGAATAATTATATTGAAACATGAAAAAATTTGATATCCCGATAATATACAGGAGCAGCCTGATTTCACGCATCAAGCGAATCAGGGAAAAATCCGACCCGCGCAAAAGGGATTATACACCGACCGTGCTCAACTTCGGACCGGTGGTCTTCCTTATCGCGCGCCACTTCGGTTTCTGCTACGGAGTTGAAAACGCGATTGAGATTTCATACAGAGCCATAGAGGAAAATCCCGGCAAGAAAATCTTTCTCCTCAGCGAGATGATTCATAACCCGGAAGTCAACGGCGACCTCCTCGACCGCGGCGTGAAATTTATTTGCGACACTCAGGGAAATCAGATTATTGACCGGGGCGAACTTCATAAAGACGATATAGTTATCGTTCCCGCGTTCGGCACTACAGTCGAAATCATGAACGAACTAAGCGCGTCCGGAATTACGATTCAAAAATACGACACTACATGCCCCTTCGTCGAAAAAGTATGGAACCGCGCCGCAAACCTCGGCAGGAGCGGATTTACCGTGATAGTCCACGGCAAACAGAAACACGAGGAAACACGGGCGACTTTTTCTCACAGCAAGGAAAACGCGCCGACTGTCATTGTCAGAAATTTAGAGGAAGCGAAAATTCTCGGTAAATGCATTCTCGGAGAGATTTCCAGAAACGAATTTCTCAAATTTTTCGGCGACAAAATCTCCGAGAATTTCGACTGCTCTCAGCACCTCGATAAAGTC
>JAJTBN010000013.1 GCA_021286895.1 Bacteroidota bacterium
AAACTTTCTATTAAGAACTTATTTTGGAATCGAATCCCGACTAGTCGGGACTTTTCAGGCCGTTGCTCTACCAACTGAGCTACCTGTCCATTATATTACAAACTTTCTATTAAGAACTTATTTTGGAATCGAATCCCGACTAGTCGGGACTTTTTCCCGAGGACTCGGGATTGCTCTGCCAAACAGCTACCTGTCCATTTTTACGTCAAGCAAAATACATATTTTTACAATTTCTTTCAATTCTATTCTTTACTAATTTCTTTTTCAATTCAACATTATAAATCGCATTATTCATCTTTTGTTTTTTCAGCATTTTAAATTTTTTCGGTTTTTTTATAACTCCCATAATATTATAGTCGTTACATCTCTTTTCACCTAATTATTGCCGCCTGTCTTTGATGTTTTGATTTTTAAGTTGCTGTATTCTACTCTCTTATAAGCCGCTCGGTCATTTTTCGAATCAAATATACACGCTGCATATTATTTTTGTACGGTAACATTTTGTTGCCGTGAACTGAATTTTATTTTGACTAAAAAAGCGGTTAAATTTTTGTACAAATTTTCATACGTCTCCCGAATTATTTTTCCGGAATACGCTGCGCCCTTTTTTTTCGTTTCAAATATTTCTGCCGGACAATCAAAAGTTGTTTTTCTGTGTGTCATGAACAGTATCATATCTAACTACAATATTATCCGCCGCTTACAGACATTTTCCGTCTCATCTGACACTTTTATGAAACGTTCTCTGAAATTTCATGGTCTGGTATTGTTTTATCAATACTTCAGTGACACTTTTACGGCACTTTCAGTGAAACATGTGTCGTATATCTGACACTATAGTGTCACCGGTTCTTTGACATAAACGGATACATTATATCATGGCATACCCCCATCCAAGGAACGATATTTTAAGATGACCGTGTTTCATCTATAAAGGAGCTATTGATATGGATAAGCAGACAATACGTTTGTTGAAAAAAGAAATTATCGCGTCGGGAACGATGGCGTTTACTTTCACAAAGCCGGATGGCTTTGATTATAAACCCGGACAGTCGATTGACCTTACTCTGATTAATCCTCCCGAGACGGATGCGGAAGGTAACACTCGCGCTTTTTCGCTTACTTCCGCGCCGCGCGAGAATACAATCGGCATCGCGACCAGAATGCGCGATACCGCTTTCAAAAGAGTTCTCAAAAATTCTGACATTAATTCGGAGTTTGAATTTGCAGGACCGTTCGGCTCATTCACACTGCATAACAACGCGTCAAGACCTGCCGTCTTCCTCGTCGGAGGAATCGGCATCACGCCGTTTTTCAGCATTCTGAAAAATGCAGCCGCCGAAAAACTGACTCATAAAATATTTCTTTTCTATTCAAACAGGAAACCTGAGGATTCGGCTTTTCTGAATGAACTCTCGGCTCTGCAAACGGAAATTCAGGATTTCACTCTGATAGCGTCAATGACTGAAATGGAAAACTCGCTTCAAAACTGGAACGGGGAAACCGGTTTCATTACGAAAGAAATGATTCTGAAATATGCGGGCGATTTAACAAACGCCGTCTGCTACAGCGCCGGCCCGCCTCAAATGGTCGCGGCAATGCGTAAAATTCTTAACGGTATCGGCGTCAACGACGATGACATAAGAACCGAAGAGTTCTCCGGATATTAATACAGAAATGAAGTTTCCCGGAACTATCTTTTTCCTCTGTGGCGAATATCTCTTGCTCTAATTGTTAAATGTTAAATGTTAACTGCTAACTGAATATGATTTGCTTATAAATATTATTTCGCTAACTTACACTCAAATCCTTTATAAAACTAATTCTGACTTATGATACTCGTTTCGGCAAAATGCCCCGATTGCGGCGCGGGACTGAAAATTCCCGAAGGCAGTACTTCCGTCGTGTGCGAATTCTGCGGCGGCAATATTCTCGTCACGGATGTCCTCGGCGCGACATCGGTAATGCAGAACTGTATGACACTCGCCTACTCAGCATTGGAAAGCAGGAATTACAAAGACGCCTATGACCATTTCAACCGGGCGATTGAAATTGACATGAAAAATCCGAACGCCTGGTTCGGTAAAGCCGTTTGCGAAGGGATGATAGGCAAGGTAGGAGAAAATTCATTCGGACAAATGGTTGACATGTTCGAAAACGCGTTTAACTATGCTCCGGCGGACAAGCAATCCAATTTCAGGAAAAATGCCGCCGCGGAAATAGTTAAAGTAATGCGAAAATCCGCTGACGTTATTAAACTTGCTTGCGACATGCTTGTATTAAAGGATGATGACAGCACGTCTTCGGAACTCAGCGCCGAGATAAGCGGATTGAAAGAAAATGTGAAAAAAACAGTACTGAAAGCGCAAGAGTATGACCCTTCAAATAATGATGTTACACAACTTCTGTCGGAAATTACATCGGGCGCGTTTTTTAAAACTGATTGGGATGCCGAACCGAAGTCCAAAGAAAATTCCCCGCTGAATATATTCAAATCCATTAATCCTGAACCGGAGAAAACACCCGCGTTAAACGCGGAACAGCCGCCCGTAAACCAACCGGGCGGGAATAAAAAGAGCGGCTGCTCGTTCGTTTTTTTATTAATGATAATGACGGCAGCGGCGCTCGGCATGATTTTAAAATTGTAATATTATTATCGGTTAAATCGCAAACCCCGGATTAAGAATTCCGAAATCCGATTGCTGAATTTTGTTTTATCCGCCGCGTCTAAAATACGGTTATTGCTTCCGCTTTTGAATTTTTTTTGTACGTACCGGAAACCTGCCCCGACTGAAACCGCGTTCGTTATATGTTTTTATACTTGATTATAAAAATTAATTTCAATAGAATAAATATACCGAAAAACAACTGTTATATCCTTTAGAACGATTTTATATTTATTCTTTATTATATGAATATCTCCGAGGGATATTAATCAGCTTGATTCGAATATTTACATCCTGAAAACTGCTTATCAGCAAAATTCCGGCGGGTGATTAATGAATGCGCTTAACTCGTTTATTGTAAAATTTCCTTTAGCCGGTATCCGCAAAGCGTATTAATTTTGATTCTTTCAAAAACTTATCACAGGAGGTAAATCTTGAAAACACTTTTGATTGTTTTCTCTTTGTTATTGGTCCCTCTGACACTTACAAGTCAGGTGTACGACGCGGCCAACAATCCCTCAGGCAGGAATCCCGTTAACGTTATCTCGGATAATATTCCTACGGGCAATCGGGTACTTCCCGCCTCAACAGACGAGTACGGGTTCTCTCTCGGAGGCAACGCGTTCCTGGGCGGACTCGGAGCGACAGGCGGATATCTGGCTGTCCCTGACGCAAGCGGCAACTATCAGTTGACTTCCGGAGGTACGATTGAGGCATGGATTTTTCCGTCGGCCACAACAAGTTCCGCGCCGGCTATTGTCTCTAAAGGCGACAACACCAATGTGAGTTTCTTCTTCTTCTGGCAGTCGTCAACAAGTCTTATCGGTTTAAGAATCGGAAATTCGCCGGTTACAAACACCGGAGGAACAACAGTGCCTATGAATCAATGGTCGCATGTGGCTGTGACGTGGAACGGCACTGCCGGAAATTATACACTGAATTTCTACGTGAACGGCGCGGCGAGCGGGTCGAGCGCGACAAGCACGGGAACGTTTAATTCAGCCACCTCGGCAGATTCACTTATTATCGGTTCCTCAAGGTCGGGTTTCTCAGGCATCGCGTTCTACGGTTATATTGATGAAGTTAAAATCTGGAACACCGTGAGAACACAGACGCAGATAGCCCAGAGCAGGTTTATCGGACTCGGCGATTATACGGGCACAAACACTTCAGGCGCGATTACTTTCGCCTCCAATTACAACGGACTTCTTTCCAGTTGGACAATGAACTCCCATCCGAGAGATGACATCGGCGGACAGAACGGATTTACAAGAAACGGAGGCGGGTTTTACTGGTACGGATATACGGCCGGATATCCTATCCCCTACAACTACGCCCTTCTCTGCCCGTTCGGGGCGAACGACTTTGTTACTGTTCCTTCTAACACCGCGTTTAACCTGAGCACCGCGGGCACGGTCGAAGCATGGGTTTACCCTCTTGCTCAGACAACCACCCACATGATAATCTCCAGAGGAACAACCGGTTTCGATTTCTTCTGGGGAATCAGAGCAAGCGCCAGTAATAAAATGGCTATCGACATCGGTTCGGGTACTCAACTTGTCAATACGGACGGCGTTACTATACCGGCAAATAAATGGACGCACGTCGCGGCAAGATGGACAAGCAGCGGCGGTGTCTATACCGTAACTTATTTCGTGAACGGCGTGCAAAGCGGAACGCCTGTGACAAGTACAACAACATGGACTTCCACTTCAGGAACGCTGAGAATCGGCGGATGGCACGGCGGTACAGCGAATAACTTCAACGGCTATATAGACGAAGTCAGAATCTGGAATTCGCCAAGAACCGACGCGCAGATTAAAAACGCCATGATAGCGTCCTGCAAAGCCCTTTTGCCCGACGCGACATTAATCGGAGCGTGGAACTTCGACGGCAACCTAAAGAATTTCGCCGCGACATCGGGCATTGACGGCTCCTTCAGCACGACATCACCCAACAACTGCAGACTTTCCGGTTACTCGAATGAATCAACGACAGGACCTATTCCCGACGCGCTGTTTAAAACACACGGCACGGTAATAAACACGACCGCTATTCCGCTCGGATTCGTGTTCAGGGCGCCGAACCTGTCAATACCGGATAATTCGAGTATTACAGATACGATTAAAATATCAGGAACCCCCGGAACGCTTACGGACATTAAAGTCGCGCTTTCGATTCAGCATCAGAAAACATCCGACCTGACGCTGAAACTCAAAGCGCCGAACGGAACGGAAATAATTCTGTCTGCCGCGAACGGCGGAACCAGCGCCAACGGTTACCTTACCGTGCTCGACGATTCCGCGAGTAATGCTTTCTCGGCGACGAATTACCTTTCACCGTGGTCAAATTATGTTAAACCGCAGAATACAATGGGAACTTTCGGCAATACCCCGTTAAACGGCAATTGGGTGCTGACAATGACCGACGGCGCGGCTTCGAATACAGGCACGTTGCTTGCCTGGGGCCTGAGGTTTAACGGTGCGACAATTGTCGGTACAGGCGGTTTCTCCACTCCGGTACCGGATAAATTTTACTTGTCACAGAACTATCCCAATCCGTTCAATCCCGTAACGACGATAAAATACGGAATTGTAAAAGAAGCGAAGGTTCGATTGATAATTTACGATTTGCTCGGCAGAGAAATGAAAACGCTTGTAAACGAAAACAAGTCGCCGGGCGAGTATGCCGTATCATTCAGCGCGCAGAATCTTGCCAGCGGAATGTATTTCTACAGGCTGACTGCCGGCAATTTCACGGAAGTGAAAAAAATGATGGTGATAAAATAAATATTCAGACTGAATAATTAATATCCTTAACCGCCCGTTTAATAACGGGCGGTTTCTCTTCCTCCCCTTAACCGAACCGATATCAGCCGCCGGAGTCTGCAACTTTTTTAATTGTATGTTGTTGTGAATCTTAAACATAAAGGATACATCAACGGGAAAGATTGAAAGTATCCTTGCGAAATCTTTTTTTTGAAGGAGATAAGAATGAATAATTCATACAAAATATTTGTAGCGGCGGTTTTGTTCATAACGTCACTTTCGTACGTAGTGAATGCGCAGCAGATACTTTTTGATTTCGACAACGCGCCGCTTTACTCCCCTTTCCCGATTACGCAGGCAGCAGGAGGAATCACGGCGTATTTTACCGCGACCGGCCAGGGATATTCGGTTCAGAACGCGAATGTGATGGGCTTCACACCCCCGGGATTTTCAGGACGCATAATATATCCGAGTAGCATTTATCTTTCGGACATCAGAATAAAATTCGACCATAACCTTACGGAATTTTCAATCTTGTATGCCTGCCAGGAACTCGGCTGCGACGACGCTGCGAGAATGAGGGTAACCGCGTACAGAGCGGGTACTTACGTAGGCACTAACACGAGGACAGCAACATTTCCGGGAACGTGGCCTGTAGATACGCTTCGCTGCGGTTTCTCCGCGGGATTCGACAGCGTTATCGTCCACTACGACGCTCCGCCGCCGACCTGTCAGGATTACGGCGTGATATACATGGCCGACAACATGAGAATTACACCGATGAACATAAACGGAATCGTTCCCGTAAGCGAAAGCCCGAAGTCTTATGTCCTCGGACAGAACTATCCGAACCCGTTCAATCCAATATCAAAAATAAAATATAATATTTCAAAAATATCATACGTGAAAATATCCGTATTCGATCTGACTGGACGCGAAGTAGAAAAGTTGGTTGACGAAAGGCAGATTGCGGGCGAATACGAAATCACATTCAACGGCGCGGGGCTTTCGAGCGGAGTCTATTATTACAGAATGCTGGCTGGCGATTTCACCGAAACAAAAAAACTGATGCTGGTAAAATGATAAGTCCTGTCAGGCTTGCTCCTGAGCAAATGGGATGTCAATGCAGTCTGCAATTCTTTCTATTTACCTTTGATATTTCCGCATTCGTTTATCGGGGTTCATGCCTCCCATACATAATTTATATTAATTTTTTTGCAGGATATTTGTTATAGTATTATCAAATTTCAGGAACAAAAACATATTTATCGCTTAATTTTAACGTATTAGAAAAATTATTAAATGAAGTTTGGACACACCGTGTTATAATACAGATGAAAGGCCGGCAGAGTGAATAATAAAGTCGCTGTCATAACAGGCGCGGGACGCGGAATTGGTTTCGCCATAGCAAATGAATTGGCGGAAATGGGCTATTCTCTCGGTCTTACGGCATGCTCCGGGGAAAGCGTTGAAAGCGCGGCGAAGAAGTTGTCGGAACAATATCCGGGCATCGGAATTATTACCGGCGCATTCAACGTAGCGGATAAGGACAAACCCGAAGAGTTCATCAAAAAAGTTAACGAGGAAATCGGGAATGTTTCTGTTCTCGTGAACAACGCGGGGTATTACAAGAGCGGAACTTCCGAATTAACGATTGACGAAGCGATAAAATCAGTCGAAATAAACTATCTCGCGGCCGTAAGGTTCGTCAGTGCGGCATTGCCGTTCATGAAGAAAAACGGGAAAGGATATATTTTCAACATAGCGTCACTGTGCGGAGTCGAATCTTTTTCCGATACAGGGATTTATTCGGGCTCGAAGCACGCGCTCGTAGGTTACAGTTCGGCATTGACGCAGGAACTCGCGCCGCTCGGCATAAAAGTCACCGCGATATGTCCCAGCTGGGTCAACACTCAGGGCGCGGCAGACGCCCCGATGAAACCTGAAGAAATGATACAAACGGAAGATATTGCTTTTACAATAAGATATTTGCTCGGCCTGGGACCGGCAGCCTCAATAAGAGAACTAATTATCCGCTGTTAAAACTAAACGGAGACAAAATGGAAGGACTGACAACAACTAAAGCGCCGTTTATTGAGAAGGCTCAGAAGAACGGCGAAAGGTTCATACACCAGCCGTATGAACTGTACTCCGAAGAAAACCACAAAGCCTGGAAAAGCCTGTACAACAGGATTCGGGAACGCTGGGAAAAATACGCCAATCCGAAATTCCTGGAAGGGGTTGCCAGACTCAATCTTGATTCAAGCCGCGTTCCGAGAATCGAAGACATTAATAAGTTTTTAAAGCCCCTTACGGGATTCTCGGCAAAACCTGTGAGCGGATATATACCCGCTTATACTTTCTTCGACTGTCTTCGCAACAGGGATTTCCCCACGACAATTACCGTTCGCGATATTTCGAAACTGGATTACCTTCCTGAGCCCGATATGTTCCATGACGTCGCGGGACATGTGCCGATGCATACGGACAAAGCCTTTGCCGATACGCTTGTACGATTCGGCGAATGCGCGCATTCCGCCTCTCTCGTAATTCAGGAACTGAAGGACAGTGAAATTCAGAAACAAAGAGCGGTGTCTATAATAAAAGCGATGGCGCGGTTTTTCTGGTTCACGGTCGAATTCGGGCTTATACGCTCGGGAAAGGAACTGCGTGTGTACGGCAGCGGTCTGCTGAGTTCTTACGGTGAAATCGAGCACTGCCTTAAATCCCCCGACGTTCAGCGTTACCCCATACAACTTGAATGGGCCGTCAACCAGTACTTCGAGATAGACCATTACCAGCCTCTGCTGTTCGTAATAGATTCATTCGACCACCTGTACTCTCTTGTCGATGAACTCGAAAAATGGGTCAGGGAAGGCCGGGTAAACAGCGTCGCTCCCGGTGAGCCGAACGTCAGCGAACTCGACCTGCAAAGTTTTTTGACGGCAAAGGGCTGAATATTACCTGTAAAACATCCCAACGCGGCATTTGCTTATTCAGAGCCAATTAGGCATTGCATAATTTTTATTTTATTCATAATATAAATCTGATTCTAATTAAACACTCTGTGGAGGTTGAATTGATTTTTTCCCCGGATAAATCTCCGAAAAACTGTTTTGGTTACTTTGTTCTGATATCAAAGAGCATAGTTTATCTTACTAATTTTCGACGTTCCATCACATCTTCACAGTCCATATACCCGTCTAAACATTTTAACCGGATATAAAATGAATAAAAAAAATGTTTCCCCGAAAAAGCCTTCTGACGCGGGAAGAACCGGCGAGCCGGAGTCCCGCATTGACAGAAGAAATTTTCTCGGCATTGTCGCGAAGGCTGCAATACCGACGATAGCGTTCCTTTCCCTCGGAAACCTGACGAATCTGAAAGCGGGACAGAAAAAAGATAAAACCGCGTTCAAAGGAGAAGAAACCGAAAATCCGAATGACTGCATGCTCTCATGCGAAGGCGGATGCCGCACAACTTGCGAAGGCGAATGCCGCGGTACATGCCAGGGATTGTGCTTTCTCACATGCGAAGGCTCATGCAAATACACGTGCGAAGGCGGCTGCAACACTACCTGCGACGGATGCCGCGGAACATGCCAGGGAGGGTGTTCGGGACAGGCGTGGTAAAGCCTTGCCTCACGCGATACTTCGAAAAACATGAGTCAGAACACAACCGTAAAAATTGACAGGCCGGGTTCATGGGAAGACGGCCGGGCTAAAAATGTTACATTTGTCGTAACCGAAGACTGCCAGCTCGCTTGCAGGTACTGCTATCTTGTGGGAAAAAACAAGTCCGGCAGAATGAATTTCGAAACCGCGAAGAAAGCGGTTGATTATCTTCTGCGCGAAGAAAAATTTCTTGCGGAAAAATCTGTTGTGCTGGATTTTATCGGCGGCGAGCCTCTGCTTGAAATAGAACTCATAGATAAAATCTGCGATTACTTTAAGTTAAAATCTTACGAACTCAATCATCCGTGGTTTGACAGTTACAGGATTAGTTTTTCCACGAACGGACTCATGTATTCCGACAAGCGCGTTCAGGAATTCATCAGAAAGAACAAGACGCATCTGAGCATACAGATAACGATTGACGGTACAAAGGTTAAACACGACACGCAGAGGGTCTATCCGGACGGGCGCGGCTCGTATGATAATGTTTTAAAAAACATAAGGCTCTGGACAAGCCAGTTTCCGGAAACCTCTACAAAGGTCACTATTTCAGGCGATGATATACCATACATTAAAGAAAGCGTCCTTCATATATGGAGCCTCGGAATAAAAGAAGTCAACATTAACGCCGTATTCGAAGACGCGTGGAAACCGGGAGACGACGAACTGTTCGAGGAACAACTTACAGAACTTGCCGACGAAATAATCGAAAAGAAACTTTACAAAGAATACACATGCAGTTTTTTCAGCAGGACGATTGGTCATCCTTACGAGCAGAACGTGAACTGGTGCGGAGCGGGGAAAATGCTTGCTTTTGATTTTAAAGGCGATATTTATCCTTGCATAAGGTTTATTGAGTTTTCACTGCAGAACAGAAAAGGGATTATTGTAGGAAATCTTGACAAAGGAATAGATGAAAACAGGTTAAGGCCTTTTCTTACGCTCGACATGGTATCGCAGAGCCCCGACGAATGCATTAACTGCGATGTCGCCTCCGGCTGCGCATGGTGCCAGGGAGCAAATTATGATTTTGCGGAAACAGGAACGATTTTCAGAAGGGCGACATATATCTGCAAAATGCACAAGGCAAGAGTAAGGGCAAACAATTATTTCTGGAACAAACTCGGAAGAAGATTAAAGACCGATTTAAGGGAAACCAATCCCGATACATGCCAATGCTGAAATATCTTATAATAATATTGAACGATGCATCGGTTTCTTTCTGTCACTATGAAAGCGCAAAAACGGGAAAGAAAGAAGCGGGAATGATTTCTTACGATAATCTCAATAAAGCCGTTGCTTTCGCCTTGAAGAACAATCTCAAGGTAAACTTTTTATATCCGCGGTTCAGACCGGGGAAAAAATACGAAAAACTTATTGAAGACGTTGAACATGTGAAAATTGTCCCGCGAAAACTCGGCGGTGTTTACAGTGACGCGATAACGGTGCTTGAAGCCGGGGATTTGAGAAAAGAGAACAAAGTAACAGGCACGGAAAACATAATACTCAGGCTGAGTTCCCCGGAACTTAAGATTCTGCCCGCGGCTGTAAAAGAAATCGCGCGCAAAGGCGGACGTATTAACCTCGTGATAAAAGATGTTGAAAACTTCGGCGATTCGAAAATATCGGAATACCGGAAACTGCTGGCTGAGATATCCGGGCTTCTGATTAAGAAATCAGGGGAAAACAGTATTCCCGAGGTGAATTTTCTTACCGACAGGCTTATGCTCGAAAGCATGAATAACTGCGACGCGGGCATCACTCATCTGACAGTCGCTCCGGACGGAAGACTTTACTTATGTCCCGCGTTTTATTATGAAAGCGGAGAAAATTCAATTGGTGAAATCAGGAATGAAATAAACATAAAAAATCGGCAGCTGCTTGAACTGAAGTATTCTCCGGTTTGCAGAATATGCGACGCGTATCAGTGCAGGCGCTGCGTCTTCTTGAACTGGAAACTCACGGGTGAACTTAACACGCCTTCAAGACAGCAATGCAGGATGTCGCACGCCGAAAGAGAAGCGTCGGGAAACATGCTTGAAGAGTTGAAAAAGAAAAACTTCAAAGGCGCGAAAGGCATCGAGATAAAGAAACTCGGTTATGACGATCCGTTCGAGATTGCCGTAAAAAACAGATATTCAATACAGGAATTTAAAAACTTCAATTCATGAAAAAGGAAAGCAAAAGGACGATAGTAGGAAAAGTAACCGAAGAAGAAAAGAACGAAATAAAACTTTTATTTGAAAGAAAGAACGGGCTAAATGAACTGTTCAGAAGTCTGAACGACCCGGGGCATCCGCTGTACGAACGGATTGTAAAGGACATGGGCGAAACTGCGACAAGGTTCCAGCAATGGTGGAACGAAAAGAGAGATAAGTACGAATGGAAAAGTTCGAAAGACGGTCACTGGGAAATAAATTTCAATACCTGCGAAATCTCTCTCGTGAGAAGCGTGAGTAAATCCTGATATTCGCGCATGTTGAATCACGGCAGTCATGTTATCAATGATACCCTGCCGGAAAAAAGTCAGTAACGTGTAAACCCCGCAGCAAATATTACAATCTACCATTTTAATTCTGTTTTAGATATTATTGCAGAAAAACAAAAAGGCTATGAAAGTATTCCTTGAATTGCCGTTCCTTGTATCCATACTTATACTCTCTGGTGTAAGCATAACCATATTTCTTGTCGCGGAAAAACTCATCAGGGGAAAAGCCGCTCACGAGACAATGATAGAGAACCACGAGGTCGGAGGCTTCCTGTACAACGCGGTTTGCGTAATCTACGCCGTTCTGATGGCGTTCGTCGTCTTCGTTATATGGAACAATCAGGACGTGACAAACAACAAGATAGAAGGCGAAGCCAACAACCTTTTAAACCTGTATTACGACGCGAGCGTATTTCCGGATTCCATAAAGAAAGAAATTCAGAGCACAATAAGAGAGTACGTGAAGAGTGTGGTTAAAGACGAATGGGATTCTTTAAGGGAAGGGAAAAAAGATGAAGAAACTCAGAAGATTTTTATAAAACTGAACAGGATTTACATGACTGCCAAGCCAAGTGACGTGCCCAATACCGAAGTGCTTGCGCAGTGCACGAAGAACATACATGAAATAAGAGAATTCAGAAGGCACAGGATAAACGCGAGCAAGCAAAGCATGCCCGATATATTATGGCTTGTGCTTATTCTTTCCTCTATCATACTCGTCGCGTTTACATTCTTCTTCAGCACTAAAAAGAAATGGCATCAGTATGTGATGACAGCCTTCCTTGTTTTCGTAAGCGTGCTGGTACTGTACCTGATTTTTGTACTTGATCATCCGTTCGTAGGTACTGACGCGATTAAACCGGACGCTTTCCAGCCGCTGATAGATATTATCAACCGTCAGCCGAACTAAAAAAGAATAACGACATTACGAAATACAGAAAAGCCGTTCACAAACCGAACGGCTTTTTTCTCGAAATGAAGAGAAGTATATAATATCAGGTTCATTAAAATCATACAATAAAATCTTTTACAGTAAGCATTCCGTGCAAGATAACACTCCGTCGCAAAAGAACTTTATTAATATCGTTCCAATTATCGTGCCGTCTTCAATCTGAAAAAACAAAAGAATATCGCGCGAATTCATGTGTTCTTATTCTCATATTACAGAGAACTCTCTCAAATTGAGACGTTACGAGATTATTCATCCCTTTTATAAAAAAAATGTTCTATTTTAAAGCCTGATTGGGACTTTTGTTTTGACATATATGGTATAGTATTTGCAAATTGGTTTTGCCGGGTAATACTTCCCGAATAATGAGCACAAAAGGGTAATATACATAATAATTTAACCGGGGTCAGGTTATGACGAATATAGACATCACATCGGTATCGATATTAATAATCATCGTAAACGTACTGCAGGTAGCGGGCCTTTTATTTCAATTCATTCTGAACAGATCATACAAGGGCAACGGATGGTGGCTCATGTGGAGTATTTCCATCGCAACAGGTTTTATATTCCTTCAACTTCGGGTGATACCGGGACTGACTCAGCACGCAATACTTTTTCAGAACATTTTTCTACTTCTCGGGCTGGTATTTCTGTATATAGGTATTATGCGTTTTCTCGGGAGGAGAGAGAACTCAGTGTTTATTTACGCCGGATACATAATATATGATATTCTTATAACGTATTTCCTTTACTTTGAAGACAACGTCCACATTCGTTCAATAATATTCGCGGCAGGCTTGGTGTTCTTATCTTTCATCACTGCATACAGCCTGATTAAATACAAGGATGAATCGGTAAGATTTTCTTCTAACTTTCTGGGTACGGTAATGTATATCCACGGAGGCTTTTACGTCATACGCCTGCTTTATTTGTTCGCGAACCCGCAACTGGGTAATTACATGAGCCAGGATTGGACGACAGTCTTTCAGTATCTTTTTGGACTGGTCGTCGGACTGTTGTATACATTCAGCCTGATATTTATGGTCAATCAAAAACTCAGTTACGAAATGAAGACCGCGAAGGAACATTTCGAAGCGATTTTCAAGACCAGTCCGGACGCCGTCGTAATTACAAGCCTTAGAGACGGAAAAATACTCAACATAAATGACGCTTTCACAAAAATAACCGGCTACACACGTGAAGATTCACTCGGTAAAACTACTCTGGGACTTATGGAAAGATTACACAAAAAGAAGCAAGATGGTAAACGTGCTTTCAGCCAATGAACTTTTTGAAGACCAGGAACTTGAATTTAAGAGAAAGGACGGAACGATATTAAACGGACTGTTATCGACAAGTCTTATAGATTTGAAAGGCGTGCCGCACGCGATAACCGTCACAAAGGAAATCACCCGCAGAGTTGAAGCCGAGAAAGAACTGAGACAAAAGAACGAAGAACTTCTGATAGCAAACTCGGAAAAGGATAAATTGTTTTCAATCGTCTCTCACGACTTAAAAAACGCCTTCAATATTTTCCTGGGCTACACAGATCTGCTCGCGACAGATATAGACAATCTCAACAGGGACGAAACAAATTCCATGGCGAAGAGCATGAATAAGTCGGCAAAAAACCTGTACAAACTACTCGAGAATCTTCTTGAATGGTCCGTTTTCAAGAGAGGCCTTAAGAGCATCAATAAGGAGAATATATTCCTTTATAAGTTAACCGACGAAATCACAGAACAAATAATAGGAACCGCTGCCGAAAAGAATATCAGCATTGAGAAAAACATACCGCACAATATATCAATAATGGCAGACAGACAAATGCTTGAGATAATTATCAGGAACCTTATTTCAAACGCCTTGAAATTCACGCACAGGGGAGGGCTCGTCAGCATATCCGCAAATAAAATTGACGATAACGGAGTTTCTATTTCAGTCTCGGATACCGGAATAGGAATGAACGAAGAATTCAGTAAAAATCTCTTTAATCCGGGAATTGACTCTAAAAGAAAAGGAACTGACAATGAGCAAAGTTCGGGGCTTGGCCTGGTGCTTGTAAAAGAATACACTGCAAAACTCGGCGGTACGATATCTGTTGCAAGCGAGGAAGGCAAAGGCAGCCGGTTTACCTTAACTCTTCCTGCCGACTCCAATTCATAATAATTTCAGAAAGTTATTCCGCAATAACATAAAGGTTCAACGCCTTTTGCATCCCGGCAGTTTTAGTGTGTGGCTTTAACCGGCTGCATTAATTATCTTTCCTACAAATAAAGAACTAATAATATATGTATTTCGTTTTAATTATTGGTTCAGAAAACACAACATTTTTCCAAAACAAAATAATATAATTTTAATCTTATGATAAAAGCAAAAGGATATGCGGCTCAGAACCCGAAGTCAGCGCTGTCTCCATGGAGTTTCGAGAGACGCGAAGTCGGGCCGCATGATGTACAGTTCGATGTTTTATACTGCGGCGTATGTCATTCGGACATACATCAGGTAAGGGACGAATGGGGCGGCTCAATTTTTCCGATGGTTCCGGGACACGAACTCGTCGGCAGAGTGACAAAAGTCGGAAACCATGTAAAAAAGCACAAAGTCGGTGACATTGTAGGTGTAGGCTGCATGGTTGATTCATGCAGGAAATGCGAATATTGCGGCGAAGGTCTTGAGCAGTTTTGCGAAGAAGGCGCGGCAATGACATACAACGGTTATGAAATGGACAAAAAAACTCCGACTTACGGAGGATATTCGAACGTAACTGTAGTCCATGAAGATTTCGTCCTTAAAGTTTCCGAAAAATTGAATTTGGCGGCTGTCGCGCCTCTGCTCTGCGCGGGTATAACGACATATTCTCCGCTGAGACACTGGAAAGTAGGAAAGGGACATAAGTTAGCGGTTCTCGGACTCGGTGGACTAGGGCACATGGCGGTTAAATTCGGCGTTGCTTTCGGAGCCGAAGTCACCGTATTAAGTACTTCCGCTTCCAAGAAAGAAGACGCGATGAAACTCGGCGCGCATAAATTTGTTGTCACGAAAGACCCCGAGCAGATGAAGAGCGTTGCGGGATATTTCAACTTTATACTCGATACGGTATCAGCGGAGCATGATTACAATCAGTACATTTCGCTTCTGAAACCGGACGGCGCGCATATTTGCGTAGGAGCGCCTCCGACGCCTTCTCAGATATATTCTTTCAGTCTCATTATGGGAAGAAAAACTCTCGCCGGCTCTCTGATAGGCGGAATTCCAGAAACTCAGGAAATGCTCGACTTCTGCGCCGAGCATAACATTGTTTCTGAAATAGAACTTATAAACATAGATTACATAAACACAGCATACGAAAGAATGATGAAAAGCGATGTGAGATACAGGTTCGTTATCGACCTTGCGACGCTGTAATTATAAGACTTTCTGATTTTTATATAAAAGCTCCTTCCGCCCGCGGAGGGAGCTTGTGTTTTTGTCCTCATTCACCCCTCTTTAATAGTATAGAGTTACTTGAAAGATTGCAGAAATCATTTTAAAATCTAATCAGCAAAAAATAATTACGGAACTCAAATAAACACGCATTACAAGAGAAACCGAACATTCACTGTTTTCCGAATAATTCCCCGTAACAATTAGCGTTTTATAATCAAATTCGCGCAAGAAATACTAAAATCAGAGAGTAACCATAGAGATTAATGATTCGGCACGATATTTTATTTTTACAAAATATATTCGGCACGATATTTTATTTTGAAAAAAAATTTCTTCGTTTGATAATCAGATTTTCTTTTATACATTTGATTGAGAATAAAAAGACTTAACGAATTAAACATTAACATTTACGGAGGAATGATCATGTTAAAACATTTAATAGTGTTCCTGTTCGCGGTACAGATTATCGCGGCTACCCCGCTTCAGACTTATTCAGGCATTTCGCAGCAAAGCCATAAAGCAGTTTGCATAAAATCTTACTCGGATGATATCACATACGAGTTGAAATATCTTTATGATAAAAACGGAAAGAAATTCGCGGCAGAGATATGCCTTAAGAATAATACCGGCAAGACATTCAGAGTCACATGGACGCTGAAGGGAAGTTTGAACACAAACGTACCTTCTGAATCCGGAACGAAGGACATATTGCCGTTCACGAAAGTCTGCATAATGACGGTATTTCCGGTCGACCCTGAAAAGCCATGGGACCCCGGAGTATTTCATTTTGACTGGGAAGTGGTTGAGTGACAATTAACAATTAATAATTAATAATTAATAATTAATAATTAATAATTAAACTGGGAAGTTAGTTGTCGGTTAAAAAATAGCAGTTGTTAGTTAGTAGTTATTAAATGTTAGTTAGCAGTGTTGGATTTAAGTAATCTATAAGATTTTGCGCGGGGTTATTTGCCCGTGCACTAAAGAAACATTACAAATAAAAAACGGCTCCACGACGAGCCGTTTTTTTATTGCAATTTATTGAAGGGTGTTTGTTACTTTACTAAAATCATTTTCTGTGTTGAGGTAAAACTGTTATCCGATGAATTCGCAATCATTCTGCAGAAATACATTCCGCTCGAGAGTCCCGATGCGTTGAACGTTACAGTGTAATATCCGGCTTTTTTATTTTCGTTTACAAGCGTCCCGGCTTCCCTTCCTGAGGCGTCGAACACTTTTATATTCACACGGCTGTCAGAAGGCACGGAAAAATCAATCTTCGTCATCGGGTTAAAGGGATTCGGATAATTCTGCGAAAGAGTAAATTTTCCGGGAACGCCTACTTCAACATTACCGCTCAGTTCAAAATATTCATAGTTGCCGTTGAAATCAATCTGTTTGAGTCTGTATTTATATTTTCCGCTGGAAAGTTTCGAATCCTCGAATGAATAATTTACCGAATTGTTTGAATTACCCTTTCCATTTATAAAACCAATCACGGTGTATTCGGGAGCCTGCGAGTTAACGTCAGACCTCTGAATTTCAAATCCTTTATTGTTCGACTCCTTCTGGGTCGACCAACTAAGCTTTATGTTTCTGCCGTTAACGTTCGAAGTGAATGACGAAAGCGTCACGGGCAGCGGGCTGTCTGAGGCTCCTACGGTAAACTGACCGAAATTCGACAAAGTAACTGTTATTGTTCTCGGCGAAGAACCGGATACATTAACAGGTGTGCCGACAGGCTGCATGGAGCCTGAATTATTGTAAAACAACTGAGCAAGCGTCCCAGAATTGAAAACGATGTTGTTATCGAGAGCCGGAAGCCATCTGAATGTAACACCTCTCGAGTTTGAAACCGATGATGTGATATTCCAGTTGGCAGCGATACCGCTGTTTCCATTCGATGTAATTATTCCGTTAGTTCCTGTTGTTCTCGTTATAGTTACATTGCCGATATTCAATATTCCCTGAATATTCGCATTAAGGAAGTCAATTGTGCCGGCACCGACGGTTCTTTGTTTCATAACCGCTTTACCCAAGATATAACTATTTGCGGATTCTGTCGGATTTGCCGACGCAGTAGTAAAATATACCGTGTAAGAGGACGTAGTCGACAGTTTACCGCTTGTCATTATCAAATTACCGTTAACCGTCAAATCTGCTCCGAGTGTTACACCGTTCGCTCTGTTTATAGTCAGGCTTTTGAGACCTTTTTGAATCTGCGGAAGAGTAAGGTTAGCGCCCGTTCCGCCGATGACCATGCTTGCAGATGTCGAATCACCCATAAAATATCCGGAACCCGATGAAATACTGCCGTTAACAGTAAGTGTATCGTTTGCAATCGTCAAAGCGCCGCTTGTCAGTGTAAGTGTACCTGAAATTGTTCTGCTGAAAGATGACGGAAACGAAACACCTGCCGTATTGTTAATCGTAAGGCTGTTCGGACCGTTCGTTAAAGGAAATTCAACGGCAGAAACTGTCTGAGCTGATGTCCCTTTATACTGAAGAACGGATGACGCGCCGTACGTCGGTGCAGTTCCGCTGATTGTGGCAGTACCTTCAATTGAAAGCGTATTATTTACTGTAATCCCGGAAGACAAAGTCTTTACACCCGAGCCTGAAAGAGTGAGGTTATAGAATGTCATCGCCGGCACTGTCTGAGCGCCCGACATATTAAAAATCATGGTTCCGTTGTTCGCGGTAAACGTGCCCCCTGTTCCTACAATTTTTCCGCCCACACTAAGAGAACTGGAACTCATATCAAGCGTTCCATTAGTTCTTGTAAGAATAGTTGCTACTGAATGTGTAAGGCCAGAGCCAAGATTAAGCGTTCCGCCTATACCGTTTATTACAAGTGAATCTACATTAATGTTTCCGCTCAGCGCAGCCGTTCCACTTGTCTTGCTCATAGTAACAATTCCCGTAGTAGTAAATCCGTCTATATTCTGATTCGCCGTTCCCGTGAACCATATATCGGAAGCGGTTGCCGTAAATGTACCGTTATTCGTGAAATTGCCGCCCAGTTTAAGGTTTTGACTATTTGCTCCCGTGCTAAGAGCCGCACCGCTGTTTATTGTAAGATTACCGCTGACAGAGACCTCTCCGCTAAGAGTTTTCGTGCCGCTGCCGGCAATTGTTAAATTATTGTATGTAGTGTTATATACAGTTTGAGCGGCACCATTGTAAACGATTGTTCCCGCTCCTACCGTGAAGGAACCAAGATTAACTACGTTTATGCCTCCTGCAATATACATCGTTCCGCCCAATGTCATGTCCAGGCTGCCGGTATTCCCGGCTTTATTAGCTCCGAGAATCAGGCTATTCGTTGTGGAAGTAAGTGTAAGGACTGAGTTTGAATTAAATTTCAACTTTCCTGCACCGCCACCCGGGTATTCGCTAAGTGTAATGTAAGAGCACAGAGCATTTGATACATCAATTGTAAGTGTAGCTCCGCTTTTTACGAGTACATTATCGCCCGAATTCACATTTAAACTACTCCAGTTTGTATTGGATGTAACCGTAACCGTTGCGGCAATACCCCTGCCGAAGATAAACAGCACTGATATCAAAACCGCCGCTAAAAAAAACTTTTTCAAATCATTACCCTTCTTTCTTTTAAATTAACTCTGTTTTGTCGTGTTTAAAAAATTTACAGATTTTAAATATTTGTCGCGAAAATTTTTTCCGGGATTAAAAAACTTTAAATTTACTCTATATAGTTTTAATATCTCTTTTATACCGAAATCAAAATTTCTTAACGCTTTCATTACAAATTATAGAACAATAATCATGCCGCTATATTCTTAGGTCGTATATATCATTAATCGTATATCGTGACTCACTATAGTCTGCTGACTAAAGACATAGCGGATAAACTATGGTTAATTTTTAAAATATACTATTTTACACCGCTTTATAGTTTTATTATTAACCTGAATTCTATAGAACTAATCTTGTAATATATTTTTGTATCCTCCGTTTTAAAGCATTGTTTTCATTCTGAAGAGAGGTGTTTGTATTTTTCTAAGTTGTTTTTAGAAATGGTGTTTTTCACAAGCCTCGAACTAATAAATATTTAAAAGTCAAAAACCGGAAGGACGGGGAATTTACATGGCGGTAGAACCGGATAAAACTTAGGAGTTTGAAAAACTATTCTTGCTTTCCCTTTATTTGTTCGTTTAAATAATTTAAATTGATGATAAGAATGGAAGACAAAGCAGAAATCTTCTTTTTGTAGAAAGTATAATTGACAGAGCAAGGAAAACAAGCAAAAGATTTACAGCGCATTCAGTGTAGTTCGGGAAATTGCAAGAAGCCCCTTTTTTAACGGGGCTTTTTTTATTCTTCGTTTGACTTTTTCTTTTTGAAGTCGTCGATTTTATCTTTATCCTCTTCCTTTGCCTGTTTAGAAATGTATTTAAGGGACATATCCGGGGCTATGATTTTCAGAACTTCGTAATACCGTAACGCGAAAATTGTCCCGTCGGGCGACATTGCGATAAGTTCTTCATCGCTAAGAATTCCTCCTTCGACCACGTCATTAGCAACAAGTTCAACTTTTTTCCCGTCTTCGGAGAATTTTAAAAGGTTAACTGTATTATTATCGTCATTTTTCCCTATGACAAAGACATTTCCGTTCCTATCCGCGCATGGTTTGCACTCTTTCCAGCCAATAGGAACAAGAGCCTTCCAGAGTTGTTTTCCTTCGCGTGTATATTTGGCAAGGACGCCGTCGCCCGAACTTTTGTCAAGCATGTAAAGATATCCGTCATAACCAATGGACATTGTTGTAAACTCGCCGACGATGGTTTTCGGTGTGTTGCCTGTATCTTTAAGGTAAGATGCAGAGGCTTCCGACTGCGGAATTTCAACTTCTGTATCTCCACCGCCGAACAGCCGGCTGAATAATCCCGGCTTTTCGCCTTTCTGCGAAACCATGGTCCAGACGGGAGCCCTTGAGCCGTCGTCATAAAATCTGACGAACGCGTTATTTACAACGGCTAGCAGAGTGCCGTCGGAATCGGATATCAGCGAGGTACATCCTTTCAGGTTAAAAGGATAACGGTCATTTGCGGAAACATCAGCGCCTTTTATTCCGGGAAGGTCTTTTCCGTCCATGCAGGAATATACATTCAGCGACTTTTTATTCTTGTTCCATAGAAGCAGTTTGCCGTCTTTGGTAGTTGTAATTCCGGCGCCTTCGTGTTCATATTTAATGTCCTGGCGCTGCCACCTCACTTTCATCTGCGGGCTTATTGAAAAGAGTATAAACTGCTCTTCTTCGTCGTCAGCGCCCGCGATATAAATATTCCCTTCGCTATCGGAAGCGACATCAGAAAGATGATACCATTCCGGAATGTTGTTTTCACTGACTTTGGATTCATCTATCAGGACATACCATCTGCTGACAGTTTTAACGGGGTGAAGTTCGTGCCACAGTTCATCCGGCAGATAAATTTTCGAATTGCAGAATTTGCAAGTAATCATTCTCGAAGTCCCGTCGACCTCAAGATTACCCGCGCAAGACGGACAGCTAAACAGCACAGGTTTAACGTCGTCGGGTTTTTTCATCGTTTCTTTTCCCGCATTCATCTGATTCGCGTCTTCCCCGGCGAGGAATACCGCGTTCGGAACAATCTTCAACACAAAATCATCCGGTTTTCTTATATTAACATCGTTGCCGCAGTTCGCGCAATGGTAATTCCCTCCGGTAAAAGAGGAATAAAAATCATCAGGGATAGCAGTTTTACATTTTCCGCACCGGGCTTTTTGTTTCCCGAAAAGAAGCGAGAATTCAAAATCGCCTGCAAAAGTTTTGGAGTTTTGACCTTCACCCTCAGCGAAACCTTTCGCCTCTTTAATATTTTCCGCAACGATTGATTTCCAGTTTTCGAATGAAAGAGTATTTTTACTGCCGCATGCTTCACAATATATATCATTAGCGAAAGCGTTAATCGAAAGCGGTCCGCCGCAGCTTTTACAGACCGATTTTATCTCAAAGCAATAGGACTGCATAACTGTAGTTTTGATTATTTGAAAAGCCCCTAAGCCGGAACACGTTAAATTACAGGATTTATTTTGAAATAACAAATTTAAACAGTACCGTGCTAAAATCTTTCGCCTTTTGCTTCCCGAATCTGGCTGCCGACTGGGCGGACGCGTCCCCAGATTGTATAGACGAATATGCCGGCGGCAATTATCTGAAGAAGCGAGGAAAATACGATTATGTAATTGAGGAATTTCAGCGTTACAAACGCGTCTGCAAATTCGCCGATAAACCTGACGGAGGTCCCGATAACCATCAGCCAGTAAACGGCTACAACGAGCGCAGGACTATATCTTTTATCCGTCTTTTCCGCTTTTGGAAAGAACCATATCGATACGCCCATTATCATCATCATCATGAATCCGACGAGTATTACGTGCGTATGAGCCGAAAGGAGGGAAGGACCATATCCGATTTCGAACACGCGCCGCGCGAGCATCATGAAGAATCCCGACAGGATTCCCGCAAGCATGAACACTATGCTTGTTTTGACGAACCATCGAACGTTTGTAAACATATTTGTTTTGTTTTATTAAATCTAACTTAATGATGGCTCACCTTCAAGATTAATGATAAGAACCCGGTGCATAAAATCTTTGTAGAAACAGCAATAGGAATTAACTATTTTCATGTATTAATTATTTTATTAACCTTCCGGATTATCTTATGAAAGAGAAAAGAATTTTTATTTACGGCGATTCCATTACATGGGGTTACAACCACAACGACGGCTCAAGGTACGACTATAATATAACATGGCCGGGAATTCTTGAGAAAGAACTCGGAGACGGATACAGAATAATTACGGAGGCGATAACCGGAAGGACAACCTGCGCGGAAATTCCATACACGCCGTATCGAAACGGAAAAGAACATCTGCCGATGCTTCTGGAATCTCATTCCCCTCTCGACGCCATAATAATAATGCTCGGACTGAATGACCTTTCAAGTTTCGCCGGGATGAACGCCGACGAATCCGCCTGGGGGATTCTCGGACTTGTGAGGATCGCGCTCTCGCCTGTCTTCGGCGGCGCACCTCCAAAGATACTAATTATCGCACCGCCTTCATTCGGTAAACTTTCGGAAATGAATGAAATGGTTTTCGGAAAAGCGGTTGAAGAGTCGAAGAAACTTGCGGGAAAATACGAGGTTATCGCGAAGGAATGCCGTGTCGATTTTCTGGATTCGAACAAATTCATAACCATAAAAGACACGGACGGAATTCATCCTCTGCCGGGCCGGCATGAAATACTGGGGAAAGCCGTGGCGCAAAAAATAAGAGAGATGAACGTGTAAACATCCACCTCTCTTTGGTCGTGTATGGTGATAACAAATCTTACAGCAATTATTTTTTTGACTGTGCCGAGTAGTTCATTAGCACTTTCTGCATTTCGGGAGTCAGTTGTTTGATTAGTTCAGCGTTATAATAACTCGCGCCCGTCGGCAGCGGCGCTTCGTAAAGTCCGTAAATCTGGTTTGACGCGATAGCATAAGAGCGTCCTATTGCCGCCTGACTTCCTTCTTTTATATCCGGGTCGACGTTTACTGTGAATATCGAAATTGTATTATCACTGTTCAGCACTATGTCGAATGTGCGCATCTGTTCGGGGAATTCTCTTAATGACTTTGTTTCGACTTCCCAGAAACTGTTCTCCGGGTGTTCGGAGTCTTTTGACGGAAATGCAGTTACGTTATTCAAGTGGCGGTGTCCTGCTATCCAGAGTATAAGGTTTGGGAAAGACTGTAATTGCGCGATGAGTTCTTTCTCGCTCGCATATCCCGCCGCGGGGTTCCAGTCCATCGGCGAATTTTCCTCGCTGACTCCGATAGGAACGTGAGCGGCTATTATCATTAATTTATTTTCAGCCTGCCCGGTTTTCAACTGCCCCATTAGCCATTCCCAGCGGCCGTTGTTAAGCGAGCCGTGTCCGTAGATTCCTTCTTTAACGGGCGCGTCGGAATTATCCTGAGTGTCGTCGATGACTATGATTTTCAGCGGCAGGTTCGATTTCGGCTCGAAGGAATAGCATCCGTTAAAAGCGTTTTCAGATTTGCTCTGAACAAATCCGTGACCTTTAGGGAGCGATGAAGAGTTGCTGAATTCGTTTATGAATTCATCCTTCGAAAGCGAGCGTCTGTTCGGGTCGGGAGGAATGGTTGGAATATCTTTCAACTTCGCCGTAAGTCCCGCGCCGATTATAGGAGCGTAAAGTTTGCTGCAGTCGAGAGTGCCCGTCGAAAAAGTTCTCTCGTTCATTACATCGGGGTCTTTATTGTCGAGAATCATTCCGAGTTGAAGTATTGAATCTCCGACGAGAGCTTTTTTCATTCTGTCGTTAAGCGGTTTCGAGCCAATCCAGAAATGGTCATGGTTACCTACTGCCGCATACCATGGAATCGATTTATCGAGGCCTTCGGCTTTGAATTCATCCTGGTAATCATTGCCGGGACCCGGCACGGGATCGTCCTTAATGCCAGAATCGGGATTAATGTTCTTGCCGTCCATTATATCTATGAACCATCTGAGTTCGTTGTACTGCGTGCTGTTGGCGAGGTCGCCGAGAGCGATACCAAAATCAAAGGGGTTCTGTTTATGAATTTTATTAATAGTACTGACCGCCGCGTCAAGCATATGCGTTGTGTATAGCATCAGAGGAGAATAAACCGAGATACCGTTCGTTCTCAGGAACGGCGCGAAAACAATCGCCTGTCCGGGTGATTCTTTGTCCGTAATATGCACATCCGTCATCGTGAAAAAGCGAAGCATTGTTGCCGATTTGACCGCTTTGGTATGGTCGTAACCCTTAGGCATGAGGTCAAGACGTTTCTGGTATGGAAGTCCCGGCCCGTAATGCCACTTGCCGTAACCGTTTTTAGAAAAACTTTCGGGGTCGTCAATCCTTGAAGACGGTTCGACCGGGACATTGTCCGGGACGATAGTTCTTTCAAGCGTAGTGAGTCCGTTTCTTTCAGTTGACTTCGTATTTCCTCCGCATCCGTAACCGAACAGTACAGAAGACAACAACAGAACAACAATAAATCTGTAAACACTGAACACTTTTCTCATTTAACTGATATATTTAATTATTAGAAAATTATATATTAAAAGAACCAAAATAATTTGAGTTTACACGAAAAACCCTTAGCGAAGTACTTACCCGGAATATATACTGCCTATAGTCCGGTTAAGAATTTTGAGCAAATACTGTGCCGTCTAAACAGTTGATTTTTCGTTGTTTTTAGCGTGTTTTGCTTTTAATTAGTTGCAGAATAAGAGAAAATTCTCAAAATGCGAAAGAATTGTTATTCATTAAATTGATTCAATGCGCTGTTCAAAATTTAATATGGAATTGGAACTATTAATATAGCATAGATTTTATTGACAAAGGTAAGAACAATAAATGAGAAATCCGGCTATGAAAACAGCAATAAACATAATTCAATCGGAGATAATGATATTAATACTGAACGCCGAACTACATATACAATAGCGGCAGGTTTCGACAGGATTATTTTATCATCAGCAGATAAATGCGATGGCATTGAACGGAACGACAGCAGCGGCGGGACCGAAAAATGACGGCCTTTACATTTCGACGTACAATGGAATGCAATGGACGCAGATATGCGGACTCTGCCGTTCAGTAATATGATGGTACTTGTGAAGTAAGCCGTTCAGGGTTTATAAATCATCATAATACCAGAAGCGACAAGATTCACGGCGATTGCGAGAATAAAGAAGCCCATTATCTTGTTCAGTACTCCTATGCCAGTTTTACCAAGCATCTTCATCAGCGGAAATGAAAGAAGAAGCGATGCCAGAACTGAAACAGATGTTAGGAGTATTCCGACACTGACTCCGAGCGTATGAGCCTCCTGACTGCCCTGTATTGAAAGGCCTATCGCCGCGCCAATCGCGCCTGGCCCGCTGAGAAGCGGCAGCGCCATAGGGGTGAAAGATATGTCTTCTTTCGCGGCGACTTCTTTGTGCTCTTCATCGGAAAGTTTATCTTTGCTGACCAGCATTTCCCATGCCGTGTGAGCGACGATAATCCCGCCCGCGATTTTAAGTACACCGAGAGATATACCGAAGAACTCAAGAATAAACTCTCCGACAAAGTAAAACGCAAGAAGCACAAACATTACGTTTAAGGATGTTTTGAGCGCTGTTCTTGTCCTGTATGCGGAAGTCGAATCCGAAGTGAGAGTACAAAAAACCGGAATAGCGCCGACGGGATCCACGAGGGGAAACAGTACCGCGAATGTTATTCCCACAGACGATAAAAAGTTTTCCATATTTAATGAGGCAGATTAAAAAAACTGTTTGGTAAAAATAAGCACTTCATGGATAATCTAATACTCAAAACGTCAATGTAAGTTACCGTATCTTTCTCGAAACCGATATCTGCTCTTACTATTGAAAGTATATTCCGCAGCGGGAAATAATAACCCGGAAATTATTCTTTTATTATAATCAGGCAATTTATCGTAATGTAAACCTATTTATTCGTTTTGCAAATATTAATCTATTTATTTATGTTATATTTTAGCAAGGAAACAATATTAAGAAAAAGATGCCTGAAAACAATAAAATGCCGCTGCTTTTTCTCGGTCACGGCAGTCCGATGAACGCTATAGAGGAAAATCAGTTTGTAAATGGTTTCAGAAAAATAGCGGATGAAATACCGAAGCCCGAGGCCATACTCTGCATATCCGCTCACTGGGAAACAAACGGTACGCACGTTACAAACATGGCGAATCCTCCAACGATACATGATTTCGGGGGATTTCCTGAGGAGTTATACAAAGTGCAGTACCCCGCACCCGGCAGCCCTGAGCTAGCCGAAGAAACACAAAACATTATTAAGCATACGAACGTAAGTCCAGACGAGAAGTGGGGGCTTGACCACGGATGCTGGAGTGTTATTAAGCACATGTATCCGGCAGCGGACATACCAATTGTGCAGATGAGTCTGGATTACGGGAAGAAACCTCAATTTCATTACGACCTTGCCAAAGAACTCGCTCCGTTAAGGAATAAGGGAATACTCATTGTCGGCAGCGGAAACATGGTTCATAACCTGAGAATGATATCATGGAGACGGCTTGAGGAAAATTTTGGTTTCGACTGGGCTATTGAGGCTTCCGAAAAAATGAAGAAATATATTCTTGGCGGAAATCATCAGGAACTTATAAATTACGGGAAACAGGGCAGCGCTTTCGATCTGGCCATTCCGACACCGGAACATTTCATGCCTTTGCTATACGTACTCGCACTGAAAGAGAAGGATGAAAAAATCGAACTGTTTAACGACGAAACTGTCGGAGGCTCGCTTACCATGACTTCGGTAAAAATTACACATTAGCGGATAAGGAGAAAAAATATGGAAGAAATCAGAGAAGTAATATTAAGTTTAAAGGCGAGGGCGGTGACAGAGGGCGCGGGGGTAAGGCTGCGCAGGGTATTCGGCAACCTGAGGAACAACGCCGCGGATCCGTTTCTTCTGCTCGATGATTTCGGCTCGGACAATCCCGATGATTACACGGCCGGATTTCCATGGCATCCGCACAGAGGAATCGAAACAGTTACATACATTCTCGCCGGAAAAGTTGAACATGAAGATTCACTAGGGAACAAAGGGACTATCGGAAGCGGAGACGTACAATGGATGACAGCAGGAAGCGGAATAATACATCAGGAAATGCCCAAGGACACGGGCGAAGCAATGCGCGGATTCCAGCTTTGGGTAAATCTTCCGGGTAAAAGTAAAATGACTGACCCGCATTACCGCGACGTGAATTCCGACCGGATCCCGGTTTTTAAGGATAACGGAATTGAGGCAAGAATTATTTGCGGGAAATTCGCGGGTCTGGAAGGACCCGTTAAAGACCTTGAAGTTGAAACAGAATATTTCGATATCAAACTCGAAGGAAACAAAGAAGCCGAACTGCGCGCTAATCCGTCACACAACGTTCTTATTTATCTGTTCGAAGGCGAAGCGAGTACAGGCGGGGGCGCGGGAGAAAATTACGGAAAAGGGACACTTCTTCTTTTCGGAAAAGGAAATTTAATAAAAATGCAAGCAGGCACGGAAGGCGCGAGATTTTTGTATTTTTCCGGTAAACCTATTGGCGAGCCTGTTGCGTGGTACGGACCGGTAGTTATGAACACAAAGGAAGAACTGGAAACGGCCTTCAGGGAAATTTCGGACGGTACATTCCTGAAAAAATAAATATCCGGGATATAACAAAAGCATTCTCCTTTAAGGAGAATGCTTTTGTATTACGGTAAGTTTATTGAATTAAATTATAATTGTATTATTTGTCATGGATTCAGATTCCCTCCAAAGAACAGTTCAGATATTGCGAACAGGATACCCGCAGAAATTAAACTTGCGAAAGGCAGAACAGATAAGATTATAGCCGCCTTGTATTTTCTGAGAAAGAAAAACAGCCACGAGAAAAACGAAAGCAGCACAAGAACAGGAAATGAAACTATCGAAGCAAAGAGAGAAACAACGAAGACGCTGCTTTCAGAGCCAGGTGCATCGAAAAGCATGAATGAAAATGCCGATATCCATATAGCGGGAATCAGCAGGATGCCGAAAAGTATAGTAAGCATTATAAGCGTGGTCAACGTAGATTTCCTGTATTTGCCGCCTGTATCATTCATTGATTTTTATAACAAAATGAGGGCAAAAAAGTTTTCGCTTTTCAGAGCGTTCGTTATAAAGCAGCGATATAAATTCAGACATCTGAAAATTCCTTTTAACGAATGTTTCTATAAGAGATACAACGTTCCTGCAACGGATTCATTGTGTTTCGCGTAACTGCTTCGCGAGTGCAGGAATGACAAATCCAAAAGCATAGTTTTCAATAGTTTTCAATTGTAAAATTACAGCGTTTAATTTCAGAATAATCTTTATATTTGCACATGGGGAAATGCATAAACTGCGGGGAGGAATCCCCCGGAAAATACTGTCATTCATGCGGACAGGAAACGGAATTCAAAAGACTTGAAGTCAAAACCATTTTTCACGACGTTACTCACGGACTGCTTCACTGGGAAAATTCAATTCTGAAAACATTCAGGGCAATGCTCCTGAAGCCGGGCATTTCAGCAAGAGAATACATTGACGGCTCAAGGAAAAAATACGTTAAGCCCTTTTCATATTTTATTTTCATACAGACCGTATTTGTGGTATTGTTCCATCAAATGAATGACAAGTATTTCGCATTCACCAATTTTTCGATAAAATTCGAAGAGTCGATGCACGACAAGGTTGAGCAGATACAGCATGTACTTAACGCATACATTAATTACCTAAATTATCTCATGCCTGTTTTTCTCGCGGCGTACTTTGTGCTGTTTTTCAGAAAGAAGTCAGGAGTAAATTACGCAGAGAGCTTAGCGTTATCTTTTTTCTGGGTAGGAACCATGCTCGTTCTCGGCAT
>JAJTBN010000225.1 GCA_021286895.1 Bacteroidota bacterium
CCAGCCGTAATAAACGTTCAGGCTGACGGAGCCGCTCGCGTTCGTGAACGGCTCTCCCGGAATTCCCGTAACCTGTACCCCTCTCACCGGTAAGTGCTGCACCGGCGACTGGACGTTGATTGTCAGGTTGTATGTCTTTTTCAATACCTGAAAATCACAATTAAGCGGCGCTGATGCGTTACTAATGCTGAATGAGGCTGGAGTGAATTCGTACCCTTCCCTTACCGGGTTAATAACTCCGCTCCATCCTGCAGGAACAAATGCCGTGTACCTTCCGTCGTAATCCGTTATTACATTCCCGCTGAATCCCTGCATTACTACTCCGCTGAGATTTGCGCGCGATTGCGACGATGATATCCTGCCCGTTACACGTACATAATTGGAACCTGCCACTGTTATCTTTGCCGCATCCCTGAACCCTGTCGTGTTGTTGAGCGTATTATTGTCCCCGGTAAGTTTTAAACCAATCCAGTAGTCTCCGGCCGTCAATGCCGGCAGAACAATATTTGTGGATTTTATTGCAATAGTCTGTTTTGAATTTATTACGTTATTTACTGTAATCGTTTTTAAAAGCTGGTCCTGATCGCTTATTACAGAATCAGTGGATAAATATATCGAAGCCGTTATTTTCCCCGACGGACAGTTCTGAGAAGAATAATTGTGCACATAAAATGTCACTGAATCCGGATTCATACCCTGTTTTATAACTTTAGGATATGCATTAACAACTAATGGCGCGGCGTCCGGTACTGCAGGAGTATTAGTCGTTATTATCTTGTTTATGGCGTCGAACTTACTTGCGTTAATTTTATTGTACTTAATGCCTGTCGCTATAAGTACTCCGTATGTTACCGGAGTGCTGCTAATATTCGTGAATAACCCGCTGCCGCTCATCCCGACTATACCCGTCCTGAAGGAATAGACAAAATCACTCGTCACGTAATCAAGTTTTCCTTTCCAGTTGTACATCTGCTCCCCGTTGTATAACCCCGCCGAAGGATATGAAGGATTCATAAATACTGTTCCGCCTGTATAAAATGCGGAATTGTTATTGTAACCGTAACCGCAATAACCCGTCAGCGCTCCGAGCGGCCTGTCAAGTTTTATAATCGCTATATCTGTAGCTGAACTTACAACGAAGTTCGATAATATGTATACATATTCCGGATAAGCATAACCAAAAGGGGAGTCCGCCTGCGAGTACGCGGGCATTATCTTCGTATTTCCGAATCCCTGTGTGAGCGAAACCGCATGCCCCGCGGTCAGTACGTGGTAAGGGTCAATTAATATTCCTGTCGTACCCCCGATTTTTACTGTCATCCTCCAGGGATACGCGTTTGGGTCGTTTACAATATCTAGAGGCGAAAATCCACGCGATGTGTCCGATGAAATGTTTAACGGAAGTATTCCCTGATATCCTGATGTATTATTTGAACCTGCTGTTGAAACCACTGTATATGTTATTTCAGTCGTGGTGTTCGTCGCTACCTGATATTGTTTCCATGTCAACTGACCGTATACACTTCCGGCCAGCATTAAGAAAATCATTATTAAACTTGTAAATAACTTCATATCGTTCGCATTTTTTATAGTTTATGCAATATATATGCCATAGAAATGACTGAAAAAACACGGAAAACAAAGTTATAAGCGTTATTTGTTTATTTTTTTATTTCTCAAAATGAAACAGTTTCTTATAATGATAAAGGAATTATTTCATTTTATATTTGTTTATCTATAATTAAAGACTCTATATTAAAATTAAATCAATAATTTATGTCTAAAAGGCTTTTCGTTTCAAACAGGGATGAATCGGTACGCCTTTTTAAAAATCCCGTTCTGGAGTACTTTTCTCATATTCATCCGGCTACTCCTGTTGTGGTCTATATTCCGGCTGTGATTGTGATTCTTTACTACGGAATTCAGCGGATTTCATTTCTCGGCTCTTTAATTCTGTTCTTCGCTGGTGTTGTCGTGTGGTCGTTATTCGAATATGTTTTCCATAGGTTTGCATTCCATTATAATCCTAAATCGGAATTGGGACAAAGAATTCATTTTCTTTCTCACGGCGTTCACCACGATTACCCGCGCGACAGGACCAGACTCGTAATGCCCCTGCTTGTCAGCATCCCGCTCGCATTGTTTTTTTATTTTGTATTCTCTTTCGTTTTCGGCTATTCTTATTATCTGTCAGTCTTTGCAGGATTCGTTTTCGGTTACGTTTGTTATGATTCGATTCATTACGCGACGCACCATTTCAGAATGAACGGAAAGGTAGGAAATTTTCTGAAAGAATATCACCTGAAACACCATTACGTTAACCCGGATGCAGCGTACGGCGTCTCAAGCCCGCTGTGGGATTTCGTTTTCTATACTGTTCCCGGTATAAGAGGAAAAAAAGATTAAACTGTTATGTCTTGTTGATAAGTGCGAAAAAGAACTTGGTTCCGTTGTTTAATTTGCTTTCTATCTGAAGTCTTGAACCTATCAGCGACAGCATTTCAATGCATATTGAAAGACCGAATCCTGTGCCTTTTTCGTTGTTAGTCCCCCTCGTCGAAATCAATGAATGTTTGGAGAATATGTTGCTGATAGCCTGTTCCGTCATGCCTATTCCTGTATCCTGAACGGATATTACTATGTGTTCCCCGTCAGGTTCAGCGGCGACCGATATCTTTCCGCCTTCTTTTGTAAACTTGACCGCGTTGTCTATCAGGTTTGTTAGAACCGTGCTCATTATGCTTTTGTCGGAGATGACTTTGAGCCCGCTTTCTATATGGTTTTCGAGGATTATTCCCTTCTTCGATGCGTTCGGTCTCTGCAGATTAATTATATTGTTCGCCTCGGTCTTTAATTCAAATGTTTCATTGTGTACTTTTATCGTGTGCGATTGAAGTCTTGACCATGTCAGTACTTTAGAAATTATTCCGTACATGACTTCCGATGATTCTTTAATATATCCTATATACTCTTTCTTTTCCTCGTCTGTGTATCCGTCAAAACCGGAATTAAGCATCCCGGCGAAACCGTTGATTCCGCTCAGCGGATTTCGTAAATCGTGCGAAAGAATGGAAAAATATCTGTCCTTCATTTCGTTTATCTTCTCAAGGTCCTCTTTCTGTCTCTTTATAGTGTCTCTCTGCTCCTCAAGGTCCTTGTTTACTTTCTGTATGCCCCTGATTCTCATCAGTATTCCCGCGCCGATTAATACCAGTACAACGGCTATGGATGTAATGAGTATTGTGTTTCTGTGTTTCTCGGATGCCTTCAGTTGATTCTCGAGTTCGGAATCATACTTTTTCTTCAGGTTCAGAACATCGCTTTCCATTTTCTCGTTGAATATTGAATTCCAGTCGTTGTAAAACATCCAAAGCGACTCGTACGCTTTCTTGTATTCGCCTGTTTCCGAATAACACCCCATGAGAACTCTCAATGCCTCGATTTCGTAAATCTTAATGCCAGACTTTTCCGCTTTCGAATAACTCAGCCTCGCAATTTCTATCGCCTTTCCGTAATTTTTATCGTAAAGATATGTTCGCGCTATATTGTTTAGTATGTTCGGAGCGTCCTGATAATTTACCAAAGAATCCGAAATCGAAAGGCCTTTGTAAAGGAATCTTCGCGCTTCATCCGTTTTACCAAGATAAGAATGTATCGCGCCGAGTATATTGTAATTGCTTACTGTTAGTTCCTTATTGCCTGTCTTCACCGAAATCTCGAGCGAATTGCCGGCTTCTTTTTCCGCAGTCAGTGTCATCGCGGTATCGTATCTGTTTACCGCCATTTCGTAATGTACGGATGCGAGACGATTGTACACATACCCCTTTCCGTTTTCACTTTCTGTCTTGAAGTATATGGTAAGCGCCTTGTTGAGGTATTCAATCGAGTTCTCGTATTGCGAAATAGCCCTGTATGCTTCACCGAGCATGGCGTACACGTTTCCAATATTGTTGTCGTCGGGAAGATTTTTCTGATGCCTGATTTCCAGATTTTTGAAGAAACATGAAAACGCTTCGGTGTATTGACCTGCCCTCAAATGGCCCTTGCCGAGTTGAAGGTATAAATCCGCCTTTCGCTCCTCCTGACCGCTCTTGTCAGCCGAGTTTATTGAATCGAGATATAACTTAACCGTTAGTTCGTAATTCTTTTCACCGGTTCTGTCCGTGTCGGATAATGTATTTTTTGTGTCAGTGCTCTGTCCGGATACATTTATGGAAATTAACAGCGGGATAATAAAAATCAGCCGTGATGTGAAACGGATAATATTTTTAAACGAAAACATCAGGAACTACAAATGTCGTGAAATAATATAATAATACTTTCTTAAAAAAAATACCGCAAAGCCCTATGACCTAGAAAACCTCTTGTCAAGTTCTTCGGTCGTGATTCGTATCACTGTCGGCCTTCCGTGCGGACAGACGTACGGCATCGAGCATTCAAACAGCGCGTCGATCAGGTTTGTCATTTCCTCTCTCTGAAGCGGCTCTCCGGCTTTTATCGCGCTCCTGCATGCGAATGATTTCGCGAGATTGTCCCTTTTTTCAAGATTGAGTTTTATTTCGTATTCCTTGTACTGGTCTATCAGTTCCTGAAATATCTTGCTCTCGTTTCCCGGCTTGACGTCAGCGGG